>JAPPBT010000013.1 GCA_026702745.1 Gemmatimonadota bacterium | reverse complement strand
ACACGACGAGCAGGGGCGGTTTCTCGTCATGGTCCTGAAACCCTTCGGATCTTCGACCGGCGTGTCCTTCTCGCGGGACCTTTGCGAACGGGTCCTGGCCATCGCGGAAGGCCTCGAACCCACGTTCTACCACCCGTCGCTGAAGGTTGGGCTAACCGGCAAGTACCGCCTGATCCTGGACCAGTACGAGTCCGTAAACCGGGAGATCTTCACGTCGGCTGGCGTCACGCTGTCGCTTGTCGCCCTGGCCATATTCCTCTACTTCCGCACCGTCGTCCCGGTCATCAACATCACGCTTGTCGTGGTGGTCGGCATCCTCTGGACGTTCTGCCTGACCTACTTCCGCATCGGCTACCTGAACATGCAGACCGCCTTCCTGGGCGCCATCATCATTGGGAACGGCATCAACTACGGCTTGATCCTGATGTCCCGATACAAGGAAGAGCGGTTGCGGGGAGAGAACGCACGGGACGGCGTGCAGATCGCCTTTCGGAACACGCTCACGGCGACGGTCACCTCGGCGGCGTCCACCGGACTGGCCTACGGTACCCTCATGATCACCGATTTCCGGGGCTTCAACCATTTCGGGTTCATCGGCGGCCTGGGCATGCTGCTGTGCTGGCTTTCGACCTTCTCCATCCTTCCGGCGCTGCTGATGCTCTGGGACCGCACCGCCTTCGGACGGAAGACCTGGACCCGGAAGGTCTCCCGGGGCAGGTCGATGAGCCGGCTCGCCAACCTGGTGCAGAAGAAGCCGCGGACCGTGGTGGGCACGAGCGCTTCCCTGGTGCTGCTCAGCGCCGTCCTGCTCGTATGGTGGCTCCCGAACTCCTTCGAGTACGACTTCTCGAAGCTGCGCAACGAGCCGCGGGGCGACACTTACGAGCGGATCCTCAACCACCGCGTCAACGCCCTCTTCGGCATATCGCAGTCGCCGGCCGTCATCCTGGCGGACCGCCTGGACCAGGTGCCGGGCATACGCCGGGCCGTGCTGGACAAGAAAGAGGCCGAAAAGGAAGTGCCCAATCCGACCATCGACCGGGTCCGGACCATTTACGACCTGCTGCCGGAGGACCAGGAGGACAAGATCGACGTCCTCTGGGACATCGAGTACATGCTCGACACGAATCCGCCCGACGAACTCGGATTACCGCCCGACCAGCTCGCGAAGATCAACGATTTCCGCGACAACCTGAGCCTGGACGGGATCACCGTGGACGACCTGCCTGAAGCGCTTACGCGGCCCTACGAGGAGCGGGACGGGACGGTGGGCAGGCTGATCTACGTCTACCCGCGGTCGGACGCCGGGCTCTGGAACGGCCGGAACCTGATCCGGTTCGCGGAGGTCGTCCGTTCCAACCAACTTCCGGACGATGAAGTCATCTATTCTTCCGGAGAGGCCGTGGTCTTCGCCGACATGCTGAAGGCCGTGGACCGCGACGGGCCCATCGCCACCATCGCCTGCTTCGTGGGCGTGATCACGCTCCTCGTACTGGCCTTCCGAAGCATCCACGCGTCGGTGGTCATCCTGGCGTCCCTGCTGGGCGGCATGCTGGTTATGGGCGGCTTCATCGCGCTCTTCGACATCAAGGTGAACTTCTTCAACTTCATCGTCATACCCACTACGCTGGGCATCGGGGTAGACTACAGCGTGAACCTGTATCAACGCTACCGCCTTGACGGACGGGGTTCCATCGGTAATATGGTACAGCATACGGGCGCGGCCCTGGTCATGTGCTCGTCTACGACGCTGATCGGGTACACCTCGCTCATGCTCACGTCCAACCGGGGCCTGCATTCCTTCGGGATCATGGCCAACGTGGGAGAGATCGCCACGCTGGCGACAGCCCTGGTCGCGCTGCCCGCCTACCTGCTCATCATGGAAAAGCGCCGAACAAGGCCGGTTACATGAACGCTCATGCAGTGGATTACCGCCAGGTGTTGCCGGATCACCTGCTGCATACCTTTCTCGAAGACTTCGAGTCGTTGCGGCCGTTCTACACCCACGATCCACGCGATCCGGATGTATGGCCACGCATGATCGAGTCCGTGAAGTCTCGTACCGTTCCACCGCCGCGAAAGGCGCTTGCCGGGATCCTGGAGGCACAGAATGGCCGGTTCGGGGCGGACGAGACCGTCCTCGACAACGCCCGTTCCCTCGCCGGGGACGATACCTTCGTCGTTTCCACCGGACAGCAGACGGGCCTGTTGACCGGTCCGCTGTTCACCATCTACAAGGCCGTAACGGCGATCAAGCTGGCGAGACGGGTGTCGGAGGAGACCGGTGTTCGGGCCGTGCCCGTTTTCTGGATGGCCGCGGACGACCACGACTACGCCGAAATCAACCATGTCCACGTCTGCCGCACGGACGGGGACGCCTTCCGGTTCGAGCTGAGCCCCGACGACCCTAACGACCGTCGATCCGCAAGCGACCGCCTGCTCGGACCCGGTATCGACACGCTGCTCGAGCAGTTCGCCGAGGCCCTGCCCGACTCGGAGTACCGTCCGTCCGCCATCGAGGCGCTTCGGCGCCACTGTACCGCCGGGACTTCACTGTCCGATGCCTTCGCGCGGCTCATGACGCTGCTGTTCCGGGAACATGGTCTTGTCCTCGTCGACCCCACCGACCCGGCGCTGAAACCCCTTATGCGCCCCGTGTTCGAGCAGGAAATCCGTGCGCCGCTCGCGACCACGCGTTCGGTCCTGGAGGCGTCCCGCGATCTGGAAGACGCCGGGCTGCATCCCCAGGTCTCCCGGTCCCCGGACGCGGTTAACCTGTTTCTGTACGAGGACGGGCAGCGCAACGCCCTGTGCTATGCGGACGGGCGGTTCAGCAGCCGGGACGAAAGCCTTTCGTTTACCGGCGAGGAACTGCTAGGGATACTGGAGGATACGCCCGGTCGGTTCACGCACAACGTCATCACCCGGCCCCTGGTGCAGGACACGCTGTTCCCGACGCTGACCTATATCGGCGGGCCGGCGGAAATCGCCTACTACGGCCAGCTCGGCGGGGTCTACCGCCGGTTCGGCCTGCCCTTCCCCGTGGTCTATCCCCGCGCGTCCCATACGCTGGTGGGCGCGAGGACCGCCCGGGTCCTGGAGAAGCACGGCCTCGCGATCTCACATTTCGTCCAGGGCATCGAGTCCGTGGTCGACCGGAGACTCCGGGAAGAGATGCCGGTACCGGTCACCGAGGGCCTTCAGGCCGCGCGGGGCGACGTGGAAGCCCACTACAGGAACCTGAAGGGACATGTGACGTCCATTGACCCCGGACTGAGCCGGATCGTCGAGGCCTCGGAGCGGAAGACCCGCTTCGCCCTGGGCAGGCTGGAAGAAAAGACCCTCCGCGCCCTGAAGAAGGCGGACGGAGTCATGCGCGGCCAGATCATGCGGGCGGACCGGCTGCTGTATCCGAACGGACACCTCCAGGAACGGGTGGCCAACATCTGGCAGTACGTCGCCCTGCACGGATTCGACGTCATGAACACCCTCTTCGAGGCCACGGACGAAAGGGATTTCAGACACAGGATGACCCCGTTATGAAACTCGACGTGCTTGCCGTATCCCCGCACCCGGACGATGTGGAGCTGCACTGCGGCGGACTGATGATAAGGTTCGCCGATCTGGGATATGCCACCGGTATCGTCGACATGAGCCTGGGCGAGATGGGTACCCGGGGAACGGTCGACGGACGGAAAGGGGAAGCGGCGGCGGCGGCGGAAGTGCTCGGCTTGTCCGAAAGGCTGAACCTCGAATTGCCGGACGCCCGGGTCGGCACCAGCCCGACGCACCGCGACGCCCTTATCGACGCCATACGCCGATACCGGCCCGATATGCTCCTCGTTCCCCACGAGATCGCCCGCCATCCCGATCACGGGGAGACCGCCCGGCTGGCTAGGGACGCGGCCTTTCTGGCGGGCCTGGAGAAACTCGAGACGGACCACCCGGCCTTCCGGCCCCGGAAGGTTGTTTTTTACCTCACCCACCACCGCTACCAGGAACCCCGGCCCTCCTTCATCGTCGACATCACGTCGACGTTCGACCGCAAGATCGAGGCCGTGAAGGCCCACCGGTCGCAGTTCCACGACCCGGACTCCACCGAACCGGAGACCTTCATCAGCCGGCCCGAGTTCCTTGAAGAGGTCGAAGCCCAGAGCCGCTACTACGGACAGCTGATCGGCGCGAGGTACGGAGAGCCTTTCGTCGTCCGGGAGTACCTTTCGATCGACGATCCCCTGGCCCACTTCGTGGGTGAAGGCGGAAACCGATGAACATCGGCATCACCTGTTACCCGACCTACGGAGGAAGCGGCGCCATCGCCGCCGAACTGGGACAGGCGCTGGCCCGGAAGGGGCACAGGGTCCACTTCGTGAGCTATTCGATCCCCTTCCGCCTGCAGGAATACAGCCAGAACATCTCTTTCCACAACGTGGAGGTCATGCCCTACCCGCTGTTCAAGTACCCGCCCTACACCCTTGCGCTCGCGGCGAAAATGGCGGACGTGGCTTCCGAGGCGGAGCTGGACATCCTGCACGTACACTACGCCGTGCCCCACGCCACCTGCGCCTTCCTGGCCAGGCACATGCTGCGCGACCGGGACGTCAAGGTCATCACGACACTCCACGGCACCGATATCACGCTCGTGGGAAGCGACAAGTCCTTCTACCGGATCACCCGGTTCAGCATCGAGGAAAGCCAGGGGGTCACGGCGGTCTCCGAGTCCCTCAAGCGTGACACGCTGTCCCTCTTCGACATCGAGAAGGACATCCGGGTGATCCCCAATTTCGTCGACGTCGAACGGTTCCGCCGGGGGGACGGCCACTGCGACATCAGCAATTTCGTCGACGATGACGAGAAGGTCATCGCGCACGTCTCGAATTTCCGGCCGGTCAAGCGCATCGGGGACATCATCCGCATGTACGCGGAGGTGCGGCGAGTAGTCAAGTGCAAGCTGCTGCTCGTGGGGGAAGGTCCGGAGCGCATCCCCATGCAGGAACTGGCCCGGGAACTGGGCCTGGAGGACGGCGTGGTCTTTATGGGAGAGCAGGAGGGAGTGGACCGGATTCTTTCCTGTTCCGACCTGTACCTGCTTCCCAGCGAACAGGAGAGCTTCGGCCTGTCGGCCCTGGAGGCGATGAGCTGCGGTGTCCCGGTGATCGGCGCCAACGCCGGCGGCCTGCCGGAACTCGTACGCCACGGGGAGACGGGCTACATCACCGAAGTGGGCGACATCGGGCAAATGGCCCGGCACGCCACGGACCTGCTTGTGAACGACGTCTTGCGAGAGGCGGTCGGCCGGCAGGCCCGGCAGCGGGTGCTGGACCACTTCGCGGAAGAGGCCGTGGTCCCGCATTACGAAGCCTATTACGAAGAAGTACTGCGGGGTTAGCCGGAACCCGCGGACATCCCCGTCAGTCCTCTCCCGACTTCGCCGCGAGCGGCGGATACCTCACTCCTTCGCCTCCAGCGACGCGTAACTCACGCCCTCTCCGCTGTCGTAGCTCACCGGCAGACCCACTTCTTCCCATCCCGGATTGACCACCTGGCCGAAGGGCGTCATCTCGCCGCTGAACCCGCAGCGCATGTTGGCGACCGTCTGATATCCCATGGACTGCAGCAGTTCGGCGGCGTGATTGGAGCGCTGGCCCGTCCGGCAACCCAGTACCAGCTTCGAATCCTCCGGATAGTTCGCCTTCATCACCCGGACGAAATCGGGGTTGGGCGTCATCTGCCCGGTCTGCTCGTCCGCGTGCAGCAGGGGGATGTTTACCGCCGGCGCGGGATGGCCCTGTTCGAATTCGGGTACCGACCGGACGTCGATGTAGGCGTACCCCTCGGATTCGACCAGCCTGGCCGCCTCGTCGGGCATGACCTGTTCCACGCTCATTGGGAACTCCTTTCATTTTTCTGTCTTGATTTTCGTCGGCCCGGGCCGCCTCGACCGTGCGGTACACCTCGATGCCGCGGACCGCCTCGATGCCAGCGATTACCACGTCTCCACGATATGTCCCGAGTTCGGAAACCAGATCACATCCACGCCATAGGAAAGCGCCACGCCCAGTACATATCCCACCAGCATGCCGATGAAAAAGGGCTGCGCCTGGTGGTAGAGTCTCGTGCCGCCCAGTTTCATAATTAAGGCCTTGACGAGCCAGACGATGAAGATCGACGTGGCGATCATCCCGATGCCCCAGGTCTTGGCCACCGCCCAGCCGATAGGGTGCAGCGGCCACCAGTGGAAATTGTGGTGGGCCAGGATCAGCAGCCATGCGATGAGTGCGCCGAGTCCGAGACCCAGGTACTCCCCGCCGGTCAACTGGGTCTGGTTATTGATCCATGTCGTCAGCGTGTTGTATCCCGCTTTGGCGTTGCCGAAAGCATCGGCGAATCCATCCGCCCCGGTGGTGTTGTATCCCAGGAAGATGGTGTAGACGACCGAAATGACCGCGGCCATGACGAGCGCCGAGATGACAACGGGAAAGATGCCGCGCCGGGCGCCGCCGATCTCGTCGCCCATCTTGTTGACGTGAGCCATGGCGCACATGCCCAGTGTCCGCCAGTTCCTCGAGAAGGTCTGGGACAGCGTCAGTATCGTGAGGTCGGCCCGGTGCAGGTTCGCCGACCCGAAGGAGAACACGGTGAAGTCATGGGCGTTATAGGGCAGGTCGAGGTTGATGAGCCCTGCTTCCGCCACCACGCGGGTGACCCCGATATAGAGCAGCATGCAGGTGGCCAGCAGCGTGGCCGTGGCGGCAACGGACATCCCCATGCTGACCAGGAAGAAGAACATGTACAGAACGCCGATCACCACGCCGCCCAGGGCGGTCCGGTACGAGAAGAACTCTCCCGAGTCATCGATGTCGTGGCCGCGGCCGATGGCCTTTCTCACCACGTCGTAAAGGTGGCGGCGCGCCATCCAGAGTCCGAATAGGGTATACACGAAGAATCCGCCCAGGTGCTGGGCCGTGACGATCTCGGTCGTCTTCGGAATGCCGAACCGGCTCATGATACCGATCTGGATCGTGGCCAGCAGGAAGAACACCCAGATGCTGAACAGGATATTCAGGTTCGTAAAGAACCCGATGCCGATGAAAGCGAAATTGATCTTGAACTGAATCGGCGGGAAGGATTCGGCCAGGGTGATCGGAATGCGGTAGTCTCCCCCCAGCCTGATCGGCGGCACGACGTCCCAGTACGAGACGATGTTCCATAGGATGATGAAGAGGGGGATGGTGAAACCGTACCAGAATACCCTGGACCGGGCGATCCTGGGCAGCACGGAACCGCTTCCGTCATCCTCGATGAGCAGCAGGGGCACGCGGGCCAGCGGGAAGGTCAACCGCTCCCTTTCGATCCACTGCTTGCGCAGGATCACCATGAGCGATGCGCTGGCGAAGAAGAGGGCCAGGAAGAAGGTGCCCCACCAGCCCATGGGGATGACCCAGTCCCGCCAGGGGATGACTCCCGTGGACGGCAGGCCTTCGTAGAACCAACGTATGGCCTGTCGTTCGTCGGTGACGATCAGCCAGGCCGGCAGGTACTCGAAGAACAACTCCACGTATCTGTTCTCGGAATTGGCGTAGTAGTGGGGGATGGAGGGTATGGCGACCCAGTAGGTGGTAAAGGCCCACCCTGGAACGGCCGAGGCCGTGAACACGATGAAGAAGATAATGATCAGTTCAGGCGCGGTGAAAATCCGCGTGGGCGCGAAGCGCTTCAGCAGGCCGTTTATGACGAAAACGACCAGCATGAAGGGGAAGAGCGCCGCCATGGGCATGTGGGTGATGGAAAGGTAGGAGGAGTGGGCTTCGAAGGCGGAATGCACCACCCACCACGCCATGAGCACGGACAGTCCCAGGCCCAGACCCACCGCCCGGAGCGTCATGCCCGACGCCAGGCCCCCATGCCGCGCGGGAGCACCCGCACCGGGAGGATGGGCATCCGGCTTTCCGGACGGCGCGGGAGACCGCTGGCGTACGCTCATTTGACGGGTCGCTTGAGGGGATGGAATTCGCTGGACTTACCGGTCGATCACCGGTGTGTCGTAGGTCGATGGCCGGTCTCACACCGGTCGATAACCGGTCGTTCCGGGATGGGCACAATGTATCGGCCCGGCGGGGTCCGATCAAGGACTAAAACGGCTGCCGGCAGACCGCGGACGGGCTTGCGTGACAGGTCGAGCACAGGCTGCCGGCAGGCCGCGGGACAGACCTCGAGCAGGTTGCCGGCAGGCCGCCTGGGAACCGCAGACCGGCCTGTGGGAACGCGGCTGATTCTCTTGACACCGAGCCTTGCGCGCCATACCATGGACGAGGTTTTTCGGCCCATGATTTTTGGCCCCTGCGCCCCGCAGAAAAAGGACCCTTTTCATGCAGTATCTGCTCACCGGCGGATATGGTTGCATCGGTTCGTGGATCGTGAAGAACCTGGTCGACGACGGACACGATGTCGCCATCTACGACCTGGTGGAACACACCGCCCGCATGGCGTTGATCATGGACGCCGAGCAGATCGCCCGGGTCCGGTTCATCGAGGGCGACATCGCCGACGGCACCCATTTCACGCGGGTGGTCGGTGAAACCGGCGCGTCCCGCATCATCCACCTGGCCGGGCTGCAGGTGCCCGTGTGCAAGGCCGATCCCATCAAGGGCGCCACGGTCAACGTGATCGGCACCCTGAATGTCTTCGAGGCGTCGAAGACCCATGCCGATATCGTCCGTCGCGTCGTCTACGCGAGTTCCGCGGCGGTCTACGGCATGGAGGACGACTACGATGCGGGGCCGGTCGGCAACGACGCGGTGCTGCGGCCCGTCACCCACTACGGGGTCTTCAAGCAAAATGTGCTTTATCCCCGCGCGCCCGACGCAGGACTTCACATCGATTACCCGTTA
>JAPPBT010000012.1 GCA_026702745.1 Gemmatimonadota bacterium | reverse complement strand
CGCCGCTCGAGATCGAAGCGTCTCTTCTTCTGCTTTTCCACGTCCCCCACGGTAACGCGGACGAAAAAGGCGCCGTCGGGATAGTCGATAGAGTGGATATCCCCCTGGGCGAAGGCGGTCGCCTGCCCGGCGCCCACGGTGTACTCCTTGGCCACCTCAAGGCGGGCCGGTCCTTCTGACCCCCCATTGTCCAGCCGCTTCCATCGCCGCATCAGGGTATGCCCGGTGTAGTTGCCGTAGATCACGCTGCAGGGACCGTGATCGTGGGGCGGGGAAGTGCCGCCCGTTCGACCCCCGTGGACGATGACGTGTATATCCGTCTCGGGATCATGGCCGATCACCGTGTGGCCTTCGTATTCGTCCATGTTCACATAGGTTTCCAGCAGATCGGACCGGCTTAGCAGTCTTTCGGTGTTCTTCCTGATCGAATCCAGTCCGTCCCTGATCCCGTTTTCCCGCACGATCCGCCGCGCGTCTCCCAGAAATTCATCGACGGTGTACTCGCTCATCGATGGCCTCCTTGATGCTTCGATTCCGTCTGGAACGCATGAAAGTCGAGAATATAACTTGCTAATCTAAGCGAAATAGCATATCTTATCTTACTTGGATACAATATACGCCGAAAACCTCGATCTGTCCATAAATACTCAGTGTCCTGTATCGCTAAGTTATCCAACGGAGGAATAAGGATGACACGCATCAAGAAGTTGAACATTCTTGCCGTATTCACCGTCCTGGTCGCGTTGGTCGCGGCGCCTGCCATTCAGGCCCAGACGATCGATGATGCGAAGACAAAAGTGGACGCCATGCCGGACGATCCTCCCCGTCACTACAATCTCGGCATCGCCTACTTCAAGACAGGACAGTATACGAACGCCATCGGTGCGTTCCAGAAAGCCGTCGAGTTGAAGGCGGATTACAAGGAAGCGTACTACAACCTCGGCCTTTCCCAGCAGAAGGCGGGCCAGACCTCCAACGCAATCAAGTCGTTCCAGAAGGCGACGGCGATCGATGCCAAATACGCGGACGCGCACGGCGCGTTGGGCAGCGCTTACCAGAAGCTCAAGAACAGCAGCAGCGCGATCAGGTCTTACAGGGCCGCGATCGGCATCAACGACAAGAAGGCGAACTGGCATTACAACCTGGGCATCCTGTACCAGACCCGCGAGGACTATCCGAACGCGATCCGGTCCTACGAGAACTATCTGAGACTGGCGCCCCGGGCCCGGAACGCCGCGTCACTCCGGAACATCGTCGCCCAGATGAAGGACGCGATCCGGTAAGCGAGTTAATGATTGATCCGGCCGATCCGGCCGGCGTAGAAAAACAAACCGAAAATCGAAGGCCTCCGCGTGAAAGGGATTCGCGCGGAGGCCTTTTTTGTTGACATTCGTTCGTGAGGATCTGAAGCGCCCGCCGCCCTGAAGCGCTCGCCGCCCTGAAGCGCTCGCCGCCCTGTACCTCCCGCCGCCCTGTCGCACCTGGGTGTTCTCCCGGGTGGTTTTCAACTGGCGGTTTTCAGCGTGAGATGTAGACCCGCGTATAGTCCATGGCGCCGACCGTGCCGTCGGGGTTTTCCGCGATCCCCTTGACCCAGGGCTTCCTGAGTTCCAGGTACACCGGATGGAAGAGAAAGGACCCGGCGTAGTCCGAGACCATGATCTCCTCCGCTTCTGCGTAAAGCGCGCGCCGCCGGTCCCTGTCCAGTTCCGCGGCCGCCTCCTCCACCAGGCGGTCGAACTCGGCGTTCGTCCAGTCCGAACGGCCATACCCCTGCGGCTGCGAGTGCCAGATCATGTCGAGCATGTTGCGCGGATCCAGGTAATCTGCGTAGAACACGATCAACCCCAGGTTCATGCGCCAGTTATACATGTTGTTCATGTACATGGTCCGGTCGGCGCTCCGGATCGTGACGTCGACCCCGATGTTCTCCTTCAGCATGGCCATGATAGCCTCGCTGATCCGCTTGATGGTGGGATTGGGCGCCCGCAGCCACATTTCCTGGCGGGGGAACCCCCGCCCGCGGGGATACCCGGCGTCGCTTATGAGCTCCCGCGCCCTTGCCGGATCGTAGACCTGGTGGGGTTTCATGGACGGTCCGTTGTACTCCGCGAACTCGGGCGGGATCATGGAATAGGCGGGGACGGCCGTGCCGCCCAGGAGGATATTAGTGATGACCTCCCGGTCGATCGCCCGCGTGAAGGCTTCCCGGACCCGCACGTCGTCGAAAGGCGGCTGCCGGGTGCGGTAGAAGAGATACCATGAGGCCCGTGCGGCGATCTTGACCAGGTCCGGCGCGAGTTCGGGATCGGCCAGGATACGGGGCATGTCGGTCACATCGACGAGTTCGCGGTCCACCTCGTCGTTCTCGTAGGCGAGGACCGTGGCGACTGCCGCGTTGCGGAAGGGATGGATGACCTTCTCCAGGTAGGGCTTGTGGGGACCATTGTACATGGGGTCCGGAACCAGGGTCATGTGGCTTCCGGTGACCCACTCCGACAGTTTGAACCCCGAATTGGAGACGATGTTCTCGAGGCGGGTCCATTTCCGCTCGTACTTTTCGACCTGCCATGGCGGTACCGGCAGCGCATTCCCGTAGGATACGATGTAGGGAAGGTACGGCGCCGACTTCTCCGTCTCGATGACCAGCGTGAGATCGTCGACCGCTCGGACGCCCAGCTGGGTCAGGTCCTTGATCTCGCCGCGGTTGATGGGCCTGGCGTTCTTGAAGTCGTGGTAGAAGAACCCGTAGGGATTGGCCTCCTCCGGGTCCAGCATGCGGCGGAAGGAGTAGACGAAGTCATGGGCCGTCACGGGACGGCCGTCGCTCCATCTCGCGCCCGGGCGAAGATTGAAGGTCCAGGTCTTGCCGTCCGGGGAAGACGTGTAGCTGTCGGCGGCCGCGGGTTCCGGATTCCAGTTTGGATCGCGGCGGAGCAGGGGCTCGAAGGGGATGATGGTGTCTTCCGTGTCGTAGTCGTTAATCGCGGAATCGAGCGTGCGGGGCTCCGGGCTCATGTACCTGAAGACCTGCTGGTCCCGCGGGGAGGCGTCCGGCGGAAGGGGCCGCGCGGCCGATTCCCCGGAACCGCCTTGTGCTGCGATAAGCAAGGGGACCAGGAAGAAGGCGGCAACGGCGCCGAGCAGGGCAGCAGCAAACTTGAAGGATTGGGGCATGGTTCGGATCCTGTGTTGAATGGATGGTCGGTGAATGCGGTCCGTGCGGACCATGCGGACCAAGCGGACTGTCAGATTTCTTCCAGCGTACCTGCCACCGCCTCGACGAGTCCGTCGATATGTGATTCGTCCATGGCCGCGGAAAGGCAGTTCATGGCGAGGCCGTTCGACAGGTAGTAACCGCGGTTCAACAGCCCGAGGAACAACGCGGATACGGGACCCTTGTCCGCCGCCGCCACGGCGCGGTAGGTTCGGACCGGCCCCCGTGTGAAATAGATGCTGAAGGTGGAGCCGGACGCGGCCGCCGTCGCCACGGTACCCGTACGGGCGAACACGTCTTCGAGACCCTGCACGAGACGATCGATGAGGCGGTCGAGCCTTGTATATACGTCGGGCGTCAGCACTTCCAGCATGGCGACACCCGCGGCCATGGTGACCGGGTGGGCGCTGAAGGAACCGCTCTGGAAAACCCGGACCTTGCCCACGGTGGGATCCAGCAGGGACATCAGTTCCCTGCGGCCACCGAATGCACCCGCGGGAAACCCCCCGCCCACGATCTTGCCGTAGGTGCTCAGGTCGGGCAGGATGCCGCACTGGGCCTGGACACCGCCCGGTGACGCGCGGAATCCCACGATTTCGTCAAGGATCAGAAGCACGCCGTAACGCGCGGTGATCTCGCGCACCGCCTTCACGAAGTCCATGCGCTGGGGGATGACGCCCGTCTTCGGGTCGAGGATCACGGCCGCCAGTTCGCCACTTTTCTCCGCGACAATCGCCTCGACGGCCACCTCGTCGTCGAAGGGCAGGATGACGACGTTGTCGGTGGCGTTGGGGGGCATGCCCCCCGCGCTGGCCACGGGCACCGGCCGGTCCGCGGGACCCGCCTTCGCCGGATCGGGCGAGGTGCTGATTTCGACGGCGTCGTGACTGCCGTGGTAGCCTCCTTCGAACTTGGCGATGAGGTGACGGCCCGTGTATTCCCGGGCCAGCCGGATCGCGTGGAGTGTCGCCTCCGTCCCGGAGTTGCAGAACCGAACCATCTCCAGCGATTCCACTCGCCGGCACAGCTCGTCCGCCAGCGCCGTTTCGATCCCCATGGGCGCGGCTACGGCAATGCCCTGCTCCAGCTGTCGCTCCACCGCCTGGACGACAGCCGGGTGATTGTGCCCCAGGATCTGCGTCGTGTGGTGGTTGGCGAAATCCACGTACCGGTTGCCGTCCACGTCGTACAGGTGGCAGCCTTCGGCCCGCGCGATGGTGACCGGGTAAGGCGCGTAGTAGTAGGCGCCCTTGGCGACGCCGGGCATGACTTCACCCGCGCGCTTGAACGCTTCAAAGGATCCCGGCGTCCTTTCGCGGTAGACGGATTCTTGCGATATTTTCTGTGCCGTAGTCATGTATTGGAGATCCCTTTCAATACGGACCGGATTCGATAGTTCATGCCGCGCGGGCACTCGAGCGCAGTTTCGTGCCGCGCGGGCACTTACGCCTGGTACGCTTCCCAGAGGGCCTTGTAGTAGCCCATCAGCCGCTCGGGTTCGGGGCTGTGGGCGATTTCAGCGAGCGTGTACCCGTCGTAACCGTCCGCTTGAAGCAACCGGAACAGCTCCCGCCAGGGATACTCCGCGCGATAGATCTCGGTGATGTGCACCAGGCCGATCTTGTGGGACAGCAGCCGGTAGTTCGCCTCGATGGATCCATCCTGCACCTCGCCGAAATTCGAGTTCCAGCAGATATAGGCATTGGGATGGTCCGCGTAGTCCATGATGGCGCGCATGCGCCGCGGTTCCTGGGTGTCCTTGCCGTGCACCTCGACCCGGATCTGTACGCCCAGGCCGTCGGCCGCTTCCGCACACTCCCCGACGGCTTTCCCGATCTGCTCGAGGGTCGCCTCTTCCGGGACGCCCGCTTCGAGCTGCAGGCCGTTGGGGCGCACCTTGACGCCCGGACAACCCAGGTCGGCCGCAAGCTTCGCGTACGCGACGGTTCCATCCACGTTTGCCCGGACCTCGTCCGGATCGACCGAGTGATACTCGAAGGCCGTGCCGAGTCCGACCAGGTCCATACCGCTGTCCTCGAAACTTCGCCGTACCTCCGACCGCTCGTCCGCGCTCAACGAGGATTCCACGCCGTGGGCGTGGGTCGTGCGGAGTTCCACGCCGGTGAAACCCGTCCTGTCGCACATGTCGATGATGGCCGGCACGTCCCAGTCCCGGCCGATCTGGTAGGTCACGAATCCGAGCTTCATTCGGCCTCCTAACCCCGCAGGCGCCGGACGCGCGCCGCACTAACCCCGCAGGCGCCGGACGCGCGCCGGCACGTCGTCCTGGTGTATTTCGGAGGACAGGATGCCCGAATCCCGGTCCGGCACGGGCAGATGGACCTTCTGCCCTCCCCTTCGATGGGATTCCCGGAGGGCGATGGCCACTTCCAGGGCTTCCCTTCCGTCCACCCCCGAACACTTCGGTGGATGTCCGCTTTCGACGGCCGAAATCAGGTCCGCGACGATGGTCAGTCCCATGGACGGGAACCGGGCCGGCCAGGGAAAGGGCATGCGGGCCGGCACGCCTCTGCCCCGCGGACCGCCGGGATGCAGCTTCACCAGTTCGGCGTCCTGCCCGTTCGCGATCGAGCGGAAGCGGCCCTTCGTGCCCAGGACGTCGATTTCCCAGTTCGCGATCCCGCAGGGCATGCCGCGGACAAAGGCCCGGACCCCGTTGTCGAAGGCCAGGTATCCGTTGCCCATGAGGTCCTTCTCGCCCGCCGCGGCCTCGTCGGATTCCATCTCACCGTACACCCATTCGACCCTTCCGCCCGCCATGTACCGGACGATGTCGATGAGATGGCTGCCGTTGTGGGAAAGGCCGCACTGGCCGTAGCCCGTCACCTGGACGATCTCGCCGAGTTCGTCTTCTTCGATCATGGTCTTCGCGTGGGCGAAGAACGGATGCCAGCGCCGCGCGCAGTTGATGGCCAGGGCGACGCCGTGTTTCGCGCAGGTCTCCACCATGTCATCCGCCTCGGCCAGGGTCAGTGCGATGGGCTTTTCGGCCCAGATGGCTTTCACGCCTGCCCGGGCGGCATCCTGAACGATCCGCGACCGGATCCGGGCGGTGGTGCAGACGCTGAGCAGATCGATACGCTCCTTCTCGAGCATATCGCGGTAGTCGGCATACAGGTGGTCGTCTTCGATGCCCCAGCGCTCGCCGAATATGGAACGCTGCTCGTCGTGGGGGTCCGCCCCGGCGACCAGGTCCACGTCAGGCGCGGCCTGGTACGAAGGCGCGTGACAGTAGGGCAGGAAGATGGATCCGCCCTGGTCGATCTCGTCGTCGAATGTGCTCCCCATGCGGCCGAGGCCGATCACGGCGGCGCGGTATCTG
>JAPPBT010000011.1 GCA_026702745.1 Gemmatimonadota bacterium | reverse complement strand
CCGCCGGCCGGGACGCCGCGAGGGCAGTGCCCTCGCTCCCTGGGTCAGGAGGTGTCTTTGGTTTTTTCCGGGGTGTACGGGAGGCCTGTTTGAGCACCCGAGATATCTGATCGATGATCTCGCGAAAGGAAGGGGAGAAATTTACGCACAGGCTCCGGACCAGTATCTCCATGACGGCGCCCGGCTCGAGGCCGTCGAAGGCCATGTCCTCGGCGCCCTTGAGCTGCTGGGGGCTGGTGGAGTCGTTGGAAAAATCCACGTACTGGAACATCGTCTCCTGAAGTTTCAGCACGTAGACCGTAGGCAGGGCCATGACGATGCGGAGGATGTCGGGGTTCAGCTCCTCGGGTTTCATCTGGGCGCCCACGGCCTCGCGGATCCCCAGGAGGGTCGTCCAGCCCTTCATCGCCGGCATCTTGTTGAAGTAGAAAACGGTCCCTTCCGCCTGGTCGGTCTCCCCGATCTTGACCTCGGGGTCCATGAGGCCCTCGAGGTTCTTCATGTCTATCATAGGCTCGCCCTCCTCGCAAGGATTGATGGAATTGCTGCTACCCGGTGGCTAGGCCACCCTACACTATGGCCGGGCGGCGCGTGGTCTTGACGCCGTCGTAGTTGGGCAGGATGGACTCAAAGTGGATCGTGTACTCCCTGGCTGGCGCCGTGTCGTTGCCCAGCGTCTGCCCCATGGGCGACATCTGCATGTGCCCGCGCTCGAGGCGCACGGAGGCCCCCGTCTGCGTATTGGTGACGGTGCCCGAGAACTCGACCACGGTCCCCCGCAGGATCCGCGAGAGTTGCTGGAAAAAGAACTGGGTCGACGGGCTGTTCGCCAGGAACTTGAACACCACTTCGCCGCCGCGGAAGGCGGTCGACGAGACCGACTTAGTCCCGTCGGGCCCTATGATGTAGTTGGCGAGCTGGTTGTCGGGAAACTGCAGGGCGTCGGCCACAGCCGCCCACCCTTCGCACTCGTGGCCGTTGATCCGGACCACGGTATGTTCGAGCGATACGTTGTAGGACATCTTCCGGTTCCCTCCTGGCCCATGGGCCATGGCCTCAAATCTTGTCCCGGGACAAGATCCTGTGGATAACTCAACGTGAAATGTGGGTAACTCACCTCAAATCTTGTCCCGGGACAAGATTTCACCTGCGGTGGGCAGTGACCATCGCCGTCCGCCAGGACCATCGCCGTCCGCTAGGACTATTGCTCGAGCGTTACGTCGATGGCGAGCTCGTGGATCGCTCCCGCGCCCTTGACGAACACCTTGACGCCGGGTCCCGTGCGCGTGCTGCGGTCCGCCTGCGACTGGCTGGCCACAGATTCCACGTGGACCAGGTACCCGGTGGACAGGAAGCCATCGAAATCAGTGTTGCCGGTGACGCGCCTGATTTCGGAGCGCAGGGCCGGGCTGACCGTGTTCGGTGCTATGCCCCCGTTGGTCACGCCGCGCTCGCAGACGCCGATGATGGTGTCGCGGACGGCTTCGGCGCCTTCGCTCGTGTACGGTATTACGCCGGTGCCGATGAAAAGCTGCTCGACCTCGCGGCGCAGGGTATCGGAGAACCAGTCGATCCAGTACTGCGCGTCGATCCACGTGCCGAAGCTCGTACCCTGGGCCGTGTACTTCGTGTAGTGGTTGATGCGCTTGCGGTCCAGCTCCGCGAGCTGGGTGACCGACAGCTTGTCGGCGGTCGTGCCCTGGATCCGCTTGAACTTGCCCGTGATCTGCCCGCCAGGCACGTCGAAGTCGACGGAGCTGAAGATCCCGCAGTACCCGATCCCCTTGTCGTCGCTTCCGTAAATCGCCGAGACGTCGTTCTGACGCTTGGCGCTCATGACGGCGCCGATGGACGCACTTTCGCCGGCGACCAGGACCGGGTCTCCGGATACGTCGAAGATCAGCTGCTTGGCCTCCTGTGCGGCCACCCATGTCGCTACGGCCTCGATGTCGGCCTGCACGGCCGATATGGCCGAAGTGACGGCCACCCAGTAGAAATCCACCAACGATCCGGCGATGCGGGCCAGAGCCGTGTTGAAATCCTCGGCCGCGGCCACCCGGGGCAGGATAACCACGTCGTCGCCGGAAAGACCGAGGGCGGTGGCGGCGCTGCCGGTGGCAAAGCCGGTGGTGATTGCGATGGTCGACGGGATCTGCACGATCAAACGCGTGCCGTCTACGGTGATGCCGATGCCCGAAAAGGCCGCGTTGGCGTTGAGCGCAGACGCCAGGGCCGTGCCCACGGCAGCCAGCGACGAAGTCGAAGAGAGATCGACGGTGACGGAGACGCCGTTGAGTGAAAACGCCGCACTGCTGCCCAGGGCGCGGATCGCGGTCTGCGTGGTGGCCGTAGCCTCCTGCCCTATGATGATGGTCGGCTGCACGGCGCGCATCACCGTCCCGATGACCAGGTCCTTGGGGTACGGATCCTGCGAGAAATAAACCCCCGCAGCGGCTTCCACTGCGTCCGGAAATCCGGCCGCAGTCACCTGCTGGAGGGAGGAGTAAGCGTTTACAGACCGGATGGCCTGCGCCTGGTCCTTATCCGTCACCGCGGCGGACACGCTGTCGAGCAGCATGGTGACGCCGAACTCCCTGCTGGGCTCAATACCCGGCGTGATGCGGGCGGTTACCTGAACATCTCTGAGAGGCATCTTACGGTCTCCTTGTATATAGTGGCTCTGGTTGTTGTCCGCCGATTATTGGCGGCGCTGGATGTCTCGATCATGAGCCTACATACTCCCGCTATTGCTTGGGTCCGGCGCCGAACCAGTAGGAGAGTATTTGGCCAAGCGCGATGGTGAGGCCGCCTAGAAGGGCAACCATGGTTTCTTCGTGCCCTCGGGGGATGGTCAGCCATCCGCTCATGAGGCCGACCAGGATGCCGAAGTATCCCCATGTGAAGGAGGCGGTCATGATGATCTGGGGCAGGTTCGCCCGATTGGTTTTGGGTTCCCGCGGCATCATCGTCGTTGCCCGTTTTCGTCCTGGAAGGGTCCGCCCAGCCTGGCGGCTATGATGCCCACCTTTTTGTCGATCGATCCCATCTCCGCCTCGATGGTCTTGAACCGTTCGAAGGCCGTTTCCCACCGCTCCGAGTCCCTTCGGTCTCGTTCCTGGAGCGCCTGGAGCTCGGTCTCGACCTTGACCAGCCGCCGGTCCTTCTCGTTGATCTGGTAGGTGAGCTTGGTCCAGACCGATCCGACCGCCCCCAGGAGGGCTAGCATGAAAATCAGGCCTTCGATGATCAGTCCTATATATTCGGTCATGCGTCGGTTCCTTACAGGGGATGTCGCCCCGACTGGGCGTCCTCGGTCGCGTCTGCGTCTTGCGCGAGCTCGGGTCCGGGCTGCACTCCGGGCGGCTGCCCTCCAGAGGGGTCTTGACCCTCGCCGGTGTAGGACATGGCGGTTTCGAGGCTGGCCTTGATCGTGCGCAGCCGTTCCATCTGTTCGTCGACCTGTTGCAGGGCGTGACCGATCGCGCCGGTCAGGGTGTCCTGGTTGCTCATGGGGCGTTGCCCCTCCTCGAGGGCTACCTCGCGTAGGTGTGGAAGTAGGGCCTGGCGTCCTCAAGCTCTCTGGGGACGTCGGCGTCGGTGATGTAGTCCAGGTGGACGAATCGGGTCTCGATCGGTCCGTGGTTCTTTACGTGAATCCCGGTGAATCCCAGGTTGTAGGCCAGGCCCACCAGCTGGTGGACGTCCAGTCCGGCCGTCTCTATGTCTACGGCGCATCCGTAGAGGTGGGCGGAGTGTGGAGCTCCGTGGACCGCCCTGTTCTTGGCCTCGGTCCTGTATCCGCTCGTCACCGGGAGCGGCAGGCCGATCAGCAGACGGAGCGCGACCAGGCGCCTCATGAAGGGCTCGTACATGATCGCGTAGCCGACGTCCTTGCTGGCTAGCTCGTCGTTGGTGAAGAAAGGCCAGTCCGCGCCCTTTACCATCAGGGCGGCGAAAAAGGGCCAGTTGGCGGATCCCATGGTTGCGCTCACTGCTCGTCCCTCCCCAGTCTGCCGCCGTCGATCTTGTGCTTCTTTTCGTAGGTCCGGAGCCCGGCCATGCCCAGCATCGAGGTGATGATGGCGAAGAGCTGCGTGGTATCGATCGCCGGCAGGTCCGGCCATGGCCGTGCGAATCCGGCGTTGACCATGTCGATCAGCCAGTTCAGGACCGGCAGGAAGGCGCCGTATCCGACGCCGAGCCCCGCCATCCATCCTATGGCCGGCCGCCAGGTCGACTGCAGGAATCCGCGTGCCTTCGCGTCGGCCAGGGCGATCTTGTTGGCTCCGCGGTCGCGGTCGATCATCTCGGTCTCGACCTTGGCCTGTACTCGGGCCTCGATCTCGGCGAGATCTCCCTCGTTCTTGAGCTTGCCCACCAGGGCGCCGCCGACCCACTTGGCTACGCCCCAGGCTGATTTCGCTGCGTCTACCGGCATCGGTTACTCCGTCTGGGCGGCCTCGCCCATGTTTTTGCCCTGGACGTCTTCGGGGCCTAGGGGCTTTTGCAGGGCGGTGGCGCGTAGGTACAGCGCCTCGCGGAAGAGTTCCTTGCTTTTGGACCAGGCCACGACGTCGTGGATCTGCTTGTCGCCTCGGGATGTCTCGTAGGCCTCGTCGATGAAGGCGTCGGCGGCCTTCGCTTTCGTCTTGCCGCTTGCGCCCATGAGCAGCCCGCCGGCCTCTACCAGTCCGACCAGCTGCTGGCCCTTGCCGATCAGGGCGGGCAAGTCGGACAGTTCCACCTTGCCGTCGTTGTCGGTGTCGACGAAGTCCAGGACGGCCTGCTTGATCTTGGCTCCTATTTCGGTCAGCCAGTTCATTGATTCCTCCGGGCCCTTCCAGGGCAGTTGGTAGTTAGAAGCGCAGGTTCAGGTCGGGGAACGGGGTTCCGGTCAGGGCCCAGACCAGGGCCACGGCCAGGCCGATGGAGATCACCACGGCGGTGGTCATGCCTAGGCGTGCCGTGTCTCGGCTGTGCCTGGCGGAGTCGTAGGAGGACTGCAGCTTGCCGCAGGTTGTGCGGGTCCGGGCCAGCTGGCGTTCGGCTTCCCGGAGCTCGTCTTCCAGCTTGCGGGTCCGTTTCCCCACGATGTCGGCTTCGACCCGGTCGGCTTCGGCCTTGGCTTCGGTTCGGCTGTTCCATCCTCCCTGGCTGACCAGGACCATCTTGCGGGTTTTGGGGTCCTGGTATCCGAAGCGGTGTTTGCCTTTGCGGCCGGCCGGCAGCAGTTTGAAGGCCATGGTGCACTCCTTTTAGAAGCTGTATCCGAGGCTCAGCAGGACCTCGTTGTCGGGCGCGTGCTGGTTGCGGTGGTAGACGTAATGGTCGACGGCCAGTTGCAGCCCTGTGCTGTTAAATAGCGTCAGGCGGTTCTTGGCCGTCACGGTTCGGTAGTCGCCGCGGCCGGCGAATCCGTTGACGCGGACCGTGAGCGCTGCATCGCCCGGGAGGTCCAGGTCGTAGGCGGCCGAGATCTCGATGCCCGGCTCCGGATCTGTTTCGTCTCGGTTCAGCTCCACGGCGGCTGCGGTTCGTAGTTGTAGGTCACCGAAGGTGACGCCGGAGCCGAGTTTGCCTCGGGTGATGCGTGGATCGGTCAGGTCTCCCAGTTGGGTCCTGGTCTCGGCGCCGAAGAAGTAGGCGTCGCAGTTGGTGATGATCTCCAGGTCCAGGCGGTCGGTCCGGCCGCTATCGCGGTCGTTGAAGTCGATGCCGAGTACGACGTCGGCGTGTGCTTCGAGGACGCCGTTCCATACGGGCCACTCGCTTTCGTGCTGCAGCGTCGCCGAAGCGTAGTCGCTTTCGGCCGTGGACTGCAGGACGCCCGCAATGGACGTCTGTGTTTGCCCCTCGGCGGGTGCGGCCAGGAACAGGAAAAGTGCTGAAGTAATCAGGCGTTTCATCGGGTCGGTCTCCTTGTGCTGGTTGTGCTGGTTAATTTAAGCGGCGGCTTGTCCGCGGCTTAGTCCCACAGGTTGCCTGGCGTCCATCGTCCGACGCTGGTCGGGATCGGGACGTCGCCTTCGGCCAGGTGTTCTGGGCCCCAGAGGGATCCGGGGCGGAACAGGATCTCGATTTCGGGCGGCGTCACCACCCGGTCATGGTAGATGTCCTGGGCGTACTGGAATTCCAGGCCGGTCGCCTTTTCGTTTCCGGACTCGTTGTCCTTTTGGGAAAACCGGAGGCCGAACTGGATCTGCTTGGTTTGGCCGGGCTTCCAGTTGACGACCTCCCTGCCGGTCGAGTTCTTGCGGGCCTCGCCCTTGTATCGGAATCGGTAGAGGATCAGGGCGCGGTCGTAGGTCTGGTTTCCGGTGTTGGTCAGGTCCAGGTAGTAGTACCAATCCGCGAAGGTGTATCGGACGTGGATCCACTTGTCTCGGGTCCTGTCCAGGCGGGCGTCGACCGTCGCGGTGTGGACGGCACCCTCCGGTTCGGGCTTGTCTCGTTCGTCGATCACTTCCTGCCAGGCGTCGTCGGAGGAGACCGGGTCGTCGCCGCCGCATCCCGTTGCCCATAGGACGATGGCGCAGGCCGCGGCCGCGGTGATGGTCGCTGCGATAGCATGGTCGATGCGTCTCATTCGTCTTCCTCCCTCGGCGGCGGTGGCGTTTGCTGGATGAGTTCGATCATGCTCAGCACCATGGCCGGGACCAGGGTCACCGGGACGCCGTACTGGCGGGCAATGTCCCCGATCGGCCGTCCGTTTCTCCAGGCCCGGTAGATCATGCCGATATCGTCGCCGTTGATCAGGCCTTCATTCTCCACGGTGTTGGCGAAGTCGAGGGCGGTTCCGTCGCCTTCCTGGGTGACGATGTAGTACCACTCCAGGAGCTGGTCGTCGGTTTCCATGGCCAGGCCGAGGGCTGAGTCGGTTTGCGCTGCAGCTCGCGCGGCGATCCGTTCCCAATCCTGGCGGTCCAGTTGGTCGGCGGATGCCGGTCCGTCCTCGGTGCAGCTGAGGAGGCCGAGCAGGATGCAGGCGGCCGCCGCTAGGATCAGGAAGCCGATTATCGTTCCCGCTATGCCCTCGCGTTTGGCTCTGTTCATGTGGCGTCTCCTTACGGTGCTACCAGCTCGTCGGCGTAGATGTTCAGGTACAGATCTTCGAATCCGTTGAAGGATCCGTTGAGTGACTTGATTTTGATTTTCGGATCCTCTCCGGCTTCGGCTACAAACTCGAATACGGCGTTTACGGTATCGTGGCTCCATGCCATCTCTGCCGTATGCGTGAGCGTCGGATCCCATCGGAACCCGCCTACGGCGATTCGGGGTCTGGCTTTGGCTGCTGCTTCGGTTGCATGCTGCGTGGCACCGCTTGATGTGTCTTGCCGCAGATCCAGCCAGAAGGCCGTCGTCAAGCGCTCCTGCGATCCTGGATATGCGATGTACACCTCGGACAATCCGCCTCCTGTATCAGTTCCTCCGGCTGTAATTGTCGCACCAGAACCTTGCGCGGCTGACCATGATACGAATCCCCTGGAAGTGCTGTGCACTCTAACTTCTGCTACACCCAGGTACCGGCGCTTACGTGTTTCTGCTGCGATTCTGGCGTTCTTCTCTTTCTCGATTGCTGCATCCAGCTCCTCATGGGATGCATGGATGGCCGCATGCAGCTGTGCCTCCAGATCCAGGTGATATTCGACCCAGTATCCCGCGGCGGCCGCGTGCGTGTACAGGGCCGAATCGTCCGTCTTCGTGATGACCATGGACCAGGCCGTGCCTATGGTGCTGTTACGCAGTAGGAGCGAGGCGACGGTAGATCGGAACCTTATGGTGTCCGGCCGGTCGCTGTTCGGGTAGGTGGCTATGTTGACCAGGGTGTGCGTTTCGCTGCTGTTGCCGATGGTCAGGACGGCCTTGATCTCGTCGTTCGCTCCGACGGCGGATCCCTTGGCGGCCTCGTAGGCGTCCTTGCGTACCTCGATGATAAACAGTCCAACGCTGCGGTCGTTGACGACAGCGGCCAGCGCTCCGGCCGGGTTGACCGTGAACTGGCCGTGGGATCCGGTCTGCCCGAGGCTGCCCGACGTGCCGTCGTAGGAGCGGCCACCGTAACTGTAGTGGTCGAGGCGCCCTTCGAAAGTGTCGGCCGTCTGTACCGTGCCCTTTTGCCAGAGGCGGCCGTCGCTCAGGAGTATCTTGTCGTCGCGGATCCCGTCGGCCGACGGCAGGGTTTCTCGGTGCTCCACCGTGTCGTTCTGTGCCTCGGCGTTCAGCAGGGCCAGGCGCATCCGCACGTTGCGGACGGCGTTCGATCTGCCGTAGCGCTCCATGAAGAAATTGACCTCGATTTCTTCGGTGGCGTGCCAGTAGCCCGCCGCGGAGAATGCGTGGTAGGCGCCGTCCGTGTTGTACGTGGAGCTCTCATTCGGGCCAGCGATGACGGTATTGTCCGCTGCGTCGCGAATGTCGAAGCCGATGCGCCCCACCTGCGATCCGTCGATCTCGCCCTCGATTTTGAGCAGATAGAGGCCGGGGGGCACGGTGAAATCGTTGCCCGTGAGGCCAGTTATCAGCTCTGGATCACCCTCGCCGTGCTCCACCACTATCGGGTCGGTGGAGATCGGAGTCATCTCCACGTCGGTTGTACCGGTGATCACCGCATTAAACTCGATGGTCTCTATTCTCAGGCCCGCTATGCCCACCTGGCTGTTTGCCTCCAGGCTTTTGAGCGCGTATCCCGAGCCCTGGGCGTTGACGACGGGGACCTTTCCGGTGTCCGCCTGGGTCGGCGCCGGCGCCAGCCTTGCCCGGACGGCGGATACCAGCTCGCTGGCGTCCCACAGCGGGGAGGTCTTTACCCAAACTCCGGAGGCATTGACGCGCACGACGTCGCCCTGGTCTGAAGCCTGGGCGTCGGGAAGGCCGACCATGTCGTCGTCGCCTGCGACCTCCTGGATGATCGGCTCCAGGGTGGCGAGATCGTTGATTTTCCAGACCTCGAGCACGTCGTCGGTGGCTTCGTCGAGCGTATGATACAGTTTGCCCGCGTCGCCGCCGCCCTTCGAGTACAGGTTGGCAATGCCGACTTCGATCGGGTCGTTGCTTCGGACCGCATGCAGCGCGTTGCCCAGGATGTAGTGCGTGTCGCTTCGTACTCGTATCAGGTAGCCGACATTGGCGCTGTTCTCGATGGTGAGGCCCGCCACCTGTACTTCGCTCGTAGTCGTACCGGTTTTGCCGTCAAAATCAGCCTGGATGAGGGGGTGCAGCTGCGATACGGTATGCGTGGCCGTGGTGGTGTATCCGCCATTGCCCAGGACTTCGACGGGGCCGATCACGTCGACGTTTAAATCTGCGCCCGTAGTCGGTAGTGTTGCTGGCGTCCTCGCCCAAAATACGAACAGTTTCTGAGTGCTTGTAAGGCTGGCAGGTGGTGTCAGGGTAAGACTAACTGCGAATCGACTCGCAGACTGATCTTCCTGCTGGTTCGTCCCGTCGCCGTAGTACGTCCCGTCATTCCTGTATCGTGCCACGTCCAGGATCAGGCGCGGAGCCAGGTTGCCCGCCACGTCGTATGTGCCCCGAGATACTCCTGGCGCCAGCCGGCAGGTATGAAATGCCCGCGGGTAAGGACCCACGTTGCTCAGCACGAAGAAGAACGGCCGCCAGGTGTAGTCCGTCCCTCCGGTGCCCGTCCCCGCCGGGACCTGGCTGGCGTCCAGCACGCCGTCGATCGCGGCCGCATCTACCAGCTTGCCGTCCGCGCGGGTGGACCTTAGTTTGTCGCTGAAATCAACCGGCATGGCCTACTTCTCCTCGGTGGCGTCCTCGGCCTCGTCATCGTCGCTCGGGCAGCAGCATGTGATCGTCTGCTCATGGCCGTCGAGCACCATGTCGATCTGTGCGCGCATAGTATCTATGCTCAATGTGTAGGCCAATTTCTCGAGGCTCTTTACGGGTTTGCCTGCGATGATGGGAATATGGTCCGGCGCCTCGCTGGTATGGGTGATCCCGATGAATATGACCGGTGTATAGGTGGACGGGGCGTTATCAACTGGACGCTCATGCCACCCATATTGAATGAGGCCAATTGTATCAGCCCGAACCCAAATGGGCATGCGAGGTTGTGCCCACATGTGGTTTCCGTCGATGGTCCGGGTAGACGCCCCCCGAAAAAATGGCCCTGGCTTGTCGATTTTCAGGAATCTGACCGCCATGTCGTCTCCTATGCGTAGGTGATGGTGAGCGTCCTTGATCCGGTGCCAAGGATGGACGCATTCTGTGCGGAGTTGCTCGAGTAGAGGTAGTGTGCGGCGCCGCCGATCGTGGCGTTGGCCAGCTGCGTGTAGGCGTTGATCTGGTTGACCACGTTCCCGTCCAGGTACACTCCGTTGGGCTGGCCCTGGGCGGTGGGGACCGCGAACCAGACGTAGCCGTTATCCGTCTCGGCCGGAATGGTGAGGACGTCGGTTGTGTAAGCCGTTCCCGCTCCCAGTTCGGTAGCATCGGGCTGCTGGGCGGCGGACCATCCCACGTATCGGTTGTGATCAGACGGTGCGGCTTGGATAGTAGCCCCCCTTACGCGGTAGAGTTTCAGCGGCGCCGGATCCACATTGGCGTTGGAGGATGCGATAAGGATGTTGCCGGCACTGTCACGACCGAGCGTGAGTTCCTCTGGGTTTTGACCTCGGACAATGGAAAAGTTGAACCCTGCGTTATCGTTTTGGGGACTTGTACCGCTCGGATCTCTGTCAGCCCCTACTGTGCCGTTATTGGCGGCAGTAACCAGCGATGCCGGGAAAAAAAACAGGCCCTCATCGTTGGAGCCGTTACCCAAGACCTGGGCTGCCCATAACTCCCCCGTTTCCACCGTATCGGGCAAATCCATGGTGGTGTCGATCCAGATATCGGCCGTAACGATATCCACGTCGGCACTGCCGATCTCTTCGAGACTGAGCCCGCCGCTACCGGCGTCTCCCGCGGGGCCCTTGTCGCCGGTGGGTCCCTTATCGCCGGTGGGTCCCTGTTGCCCGTCCGCTCCGGGGTTTCCGTCCGCTCCGGGATTCCCGTCAGGTCCCCGATCGCCGACAGGCCCCTTGTCTCCTACCGGTCCTTTATCGCCGACCGGTCCTTGCTGCCCGTCTGCGCCCGGGTTGCCGTCGGGGCCGGGGTTTCCTTGTGGCCCCTGATCGCCTGCAGGTCCCTGGTCACCCGTCGGCCCCTTATCGCCGGTGGGTCCCTTGTCGCCCTGTTGACCGGTTCCCTGTACGGCAGCACGACCGGTGAC
>JAPPBT010000010.1 GCA_026702745.1 Gemmatimonadota bacterium | reverse complement strand
CGCTGAAATACCCCCCACTCCCCGCAACCATCCATGCGCGCAGCCTCGATGAGTTCCGTGGGCAGCGTCTGCAGGAACTGTTTCATCAGGAAAATGGAAAAGGGCATGATCAGCGCCGGGACAATGAGCGCCTGGTAGGTATTGATCCAGTCCAGTTGGACGATCAGCGCGTAGAGCGGGATGATGGTCAGCTGGCTCGGGATGAACATGAGGCTGATCACCGTCCAGAAGATCGTCTGGCGCCCCGGAAAGACCTTCTTGGCCAGCGTGTAGCCGGCGAGCGTGCCGAGGAGCACGTTGGATGCCGTCACCGTGCCCGTCACGATGAGGGAATTGGCCATCCAGGTGCCGATCTCGGAACTATTGAACAAACGGGCGAAATTGATCCACGACGCGGGCGACGGCACCAGGCTCGGCGGGAAGGCGAGGACCACCGACGGAGTCTGGAACGCGGTAACGACGATCCAGTACAGGGGCATCAGCGTCAGTACGGCGAAGAGCGCGAGCAGGACCTTAAAAACGTATTGCAACATATCCTCGTAACAGATCCGTCCTGATTCGGAGACGTGTGGGTTTCAGCGATTCGTATCAGTATTCCACGTCGCTGGCCAGCCACTTGTACTGCAGCACGGCGATACCGGCCAGGCTCAGGGAAAGCAGGGTCGCTTCGGCCGATGCCTTCCCGAAGTCGAAGTACTCGAAGGCGTCGGTATAGATCAGATAGACCAGCGTGGTCGTCGCGTAGTCCGGGCCGCCTCCCGTCATCATGAGCACCTGGGTAAACACCTGGAAGGAAGCGATCGTGCTGGTGACGAGCAGGTAGAGCACCGTCGGGCGGAGCAGGGGCAGGGTGATCTTCCAGTACTGGCGCCACGGGCCGGCGCCGTCCAGCCGCGCCGCCTCGTAGTAGCTTGCCGGGATGCCGCCCATGGCGGCGGTCAGCAGCACGATGGCGGCGCCGTGCCCGCCCATGATCGCCATGAACATCAGCGAAGGCAGGGCCATCTGGGGATCGCTGGTCCACAGGAAGGGTCCCAGCCCCGCAAAGGACAGCACGTAGTTGAGCAGGCCCCGGGCCGGGTTGAACAGCCAGAGCCAGACCAGGGAGAGGATCGCCCCGGACGTCACCACCGGGAGGTAGAACGCCGATTTGAAGATGACCTGGGCCCAGGCGTATTTCAGTCCGAAGATGACATAGGCCAGGAACAGCGAGATCAGCAGGCTGGCGGGCACCACCCCGCAGGTGTACAGGACCGTGATACCCAGCGCCTTCCAGAAGAGGTCGTCCGACAGCGCGTAGGCGTAGTTCTCCAGGCCGGTCCAGACCGGTTGTCCACCGGGAAAGTAGTCGGCGAAACCGAGGAGGATCGTCGCGGCCATGGGCAGTATGTTGAAGACCGCGAAAAGCAGGAGGGGCAGGAGGAGGAACAGGTAGGCCCAGCGTTCCTTGAAGATCGTTCGAGTAAAGCTCAAGACGATGGGACCCTCCGGCGCTTACTCCGGCGCTTACTCCGCCCCCGCGCGCAGGCGGCGTTCGATGTCTCTGCGAATGAACCGGTTACCCCGCCTGGCCAGGTCGTCGAGCGCCTTCTTCGGCGTGGCCTGAAGGGACATGGCGGCCTGGAAGGCGCTCAGGGTCATGTTCACCAGTGGGATGCCGTATCCCTGTATGGCGTCTTTCGTGCCGTAACGCGCCACGCGCAGAACGTATTGCTGGAAAGGATCGTCGGCCCAGACGTCCAGCGCGGAATACCGGGTCGGAAGAGTGGACATGGCGTAGGCCGCTTCCCGTTCGTGGCGGGTGTTGGTCAGGAACTTCGCCAGGGCAATGGAAAGTTCCCGTTTTTCCTCGTCCTCCTGCCTGAATACACACGGAGAGTCGGCCACGACGAAGGCGCCGGGATCGATACCGGGCAGGGACGGGTACATCATGGGATAGAGTTCGATGACCCCCTCCTCGATCACGCCGGTCTCCAGCGCGCGCTCATGGGACCGCCGGGTACCGTGATGAGCCTGGCGCATCGCTAACTGGCCCGCGTTCCACAGATCGGTCACGTCGTTGTTGCGCAGCCCGGCGGAGCCCTTCGGGACCACGGCGTGCACGTGTTCCAGGTCCACCATGAACTGCAGGGCCTTCACCCCCATCTCGCTGTTGATCACCAGGCTGTCGCCGCCGTCGTTGAACTGCCGCGCGCCGTGCCCCCAGAAAAAGGGCATCTGGTCCTGCTGCGGGGAGTTCCGCTGGAAGGGCATGGCGAAACCGTATACGTCGACCTCGCCGTCACCGTCGCGGTCGAAGGTCGTCGCTCGGGCGGCGGCCAGGAACTGATCGTAGGTCCAGAGCCGGTCTCCTTCGCTCGGAAGCAGATGCACCGCGTCCCGTTCCCGGAAGACCTCCAGGTTCGCCACCATGTACCGGTTGCCGCCGATGAAGGGCAGGAAGTAGTGCCTGCCCTCATACTCGCTGAATCCGTAGAAGGTTCCGAAGTCCCGGATGTCTTCCTCGGAGAGATCGTCGTCGAAGGCTTCCAGGAGTCCGAACCGGGCGTATTTCAACGCGATGCCCGACGTGCTGATCAGGACGTCGGGCGGCCGTCCCGAAGCCACGGCGATATCGATCTTCTGGAACCCGCTGGTCCAGTCGAGGGTTTCGATGTCGATGTGGATCTTGCGGTCCGGATACCGCGCCTTGAAGTCCCGGGCGACCTTGTTGTACCAGTCCTTGACGGTGTACTGCGCCCGCCGTGGGTCATCCAGCGGGACGCCGTCCAGTTCGTGGCCGGTGACGCCGACCCAGTAGTCCTGGGTCCAGAGCGTGAGCCGTATTTCGTCGTCGTCCGGCGGAGCGTCCGCCGCGCAGGCGCACATTGCCAGCAGGATCGATCCGATCACGAGTGATTTGCCCATGGCGCAACCCGTTTCAGAACAGGCACTACTGGTTTCAGAACAATGCTGCAGGTTTCAGAACAGGCTCAACTGGCGGTCGAAATCGGGTGCGGCCGTATCCAGTCCGAGCAGCCGTTTCATCCGATTGCAGTCGGTGGGTGAATGGCCGGAATAGTAGTTGTTGAAGAATCCAAACAGCGTGTCGACCCGGGGGAGGATGTCGCGCTTCAGCCGTTCCGCCCACTTGATGAGATCCTGGCTGCGGTCCACGACGGATTCCCGGAATTGGCCGATGTGCGGGTCCTCCGTATTGCCCATCCAACGTATGTAGGTGAAATCCGCGGTGATTTCGGGGACGATCGGCATGATTTTGGGATGGTCCTGCATGGTCCAGGCCACGCCGTGCGTCCGGAGGAGATCGAACAATTCCGGCTTGATCCAAGACCGGTGCCTGAACTCGAAGGCGAAGCGGAAGTCTCTGGCAGGCAACAGTTTCAGGAATGATCCCACCCGGTTGAACGTCTCTTCGTTGCACTGGAATCCGGGAGGAAGTTGAACGAGCAGGCATCCGAGGCGCTCGCCCAGGAGGGCCATGCTGGCCAGAAACGGGGTCAACAGGTCCTCCGTATCCACCAGTCCCCGTTCATGGGTGATCTCACCGGGGAGTTTGGCCGTGAAGCGGAACGTCCCGGGGGTGCGGTCGTGCCAGGATGTCACCACTTCCGGCTTTGGGATGAAGTGGAAGGTACTGTCGATTTCGAGGGCGTCGAAGACCCGGGCGTAGTGCTGCAGGAGGACTTTACGGTCGGCGTCGTTGGGGTAGAAGGATCCGAACCAGTCCCTGTAGGTCCATCCCATCGTGCCGATATGCAGGGAGCCGGGCACCGGTGTCATTTCCGCTCCATGCGGTCAGTCCGGGAAGCCGGGTCAGACCCCGACCCGGTCGGTATCGAAAGACTCCAGGTTCTGCGTGATGTCCCGGATGAACCGGGCCGCGTTGAGGCCGTCGATGAACCGGTGATCGAAGGACAGGCTCAGGAACATCATGGACCGGATGGCCAGTGAATCGTCCGCCTGCACGACGACCTGCTTCTTGACGCTTCCGGTGGCGATGATGCCCGCCTCGGGCTGGTTGATGATCGGCGTGCCGAATAGCGTGGCCCACATGCCCGGGTTCGTCAGCGTGAACGTGCTGCCCTGCAGGTCGTCCGGGGTAAGCTTGCGGTCATGGGCCCGCTTGGCCAGGTCGTGGGCTGCCTCGGCGATCTCCGCGAAGTCCATCTCGTCGGCGTGTCGGATCACCGGTACGACGACGCCCTTTTCCAGACCGACCGCCAGCCCCATGTTCACGTGTTTCCACTGCAGCACCCGGTCGCCGTCCATCGTGGCGTTCAGCATGGGGTTCGCCCGCAGGGCGTCGACGATGGCGGTGATGAAGAAGGGGGTCAGCGTCAGCCGGATGCCGGTCTTCTGCTGGAACCGCTCCCTGGCCTCGTCCCGGAAGCGGACGACGTGGGTCATGTCGACTTCCGACACGGAGGTTACGTGGGGGGACACCTGCTTGCTTAGGACCATGTGCTGAGCGATGGTCTTGCGCAGGGTGTCCAGGTTCACGACGCGGGCGTCTTCGGTGCCGGCCGGCCGGGATACCGATACGTATTCCGATTCGTCTTCCTGTTCCGCGGCCGGTTCGGGAATGCGCGATGCGCGCCGTTCCAGGTAGGCAAGCAGGTCGTCCCGGGTCAACCGGCCGCCCTTGCCGGTGCCTTCCAGGGCTTCGAGCGTGGCCATGTCTATACGCTCTTCCCGGGCGATGCGCAACACAAGAGGGGAGTAGAAGCGCTCGGCACGCCGGCGCCTCAACGGTCCACCCTCGCTGGTCTCTGCGACCGGAGTCCGTTCATCGGCTTCGATCGTCTCTACTTCTCCACCTGAATCACCGGCCTGCTCAGTTGCCCCGGCGTCACCAGTTCCGCCTGGTCCGCCCGGTCCGGCGTCCTCGTCATCCCCCGTATCGATGACACCGATGACCTCCCCGATGGCCACCGTCGTTCCCTCGGCCACCCGGATTTCGCTCAGCACGCCGCCCGCGATGGCGGGGATGTCCGTGTCGATCTTGTCGGTGGTGATCTCCACCACGGACTCGTCGCGCTCGATCGAATCGCCGACTTTCTTCAGCCAGCGGATGACGGTTCCTTCTTCCACGCTCTCGCCGAGTCTGGGCATCACGATGTTCAAGTGCATTTCCTCTCAGTGACTGACGATGGGTGCCTGGCGATCAACGCCGGATGATCAGTGCCTGCGATACGTGCCGGCCGACCTGTGCAAGACGATCAGCGCCGGCCGGTCAGTAGGCCAGGAGTTCCCTCAGGGCCGCGGTCACCTTCTCCGTGTTCGGCAGGAAGTATTGCTCCAGCGGCGGACTGAATGGTACGGGCGTGTCGATGGCCGCCAGCCTGCGGACCGGTGCATCGAGATGTTCGAAGGCTTCTTCGGCCGCCACCGCGGCGATTTCACCACCGAATCCGCCGGTCAGCGTATCCTCATGGACGACCAGAAGCCGGTTCGTCTTCCGAACGGACTCGAGGATGGCCTGCTTGTCATAGGGCAGAAGGGATCTCAGATCGAGCACTTCCGTCTCGACCCCCTCACCGGCCAATGTTTCCGCGGCGTCCAGGCTGTGAAAGACCATCTTGCCGTAGGTCACGATCGTCGCGTCGACGCCCTCCCGGCGGACCGCTGCCTTGCCGATGGGTACGGTATAGTCCTCTTCGGGGATTTCTTCCCGGATCCGGGGAAAACGGTAAAGGCCCTTGTGTTCGAAATACAGGACCGGGTTGTTATCGCGGATCGAAGACTTGAGCAGGCCTTTCGCGTCGTAGGTCGTGGCCGGCGCCACGACCTTGAGGCCGGGCACTTTACAGAACCAGGCCTCGGGGTTCTGGGAATGGAAGGGACCGGCGTTGCCGATGGCCCCCGAGGGGCACCGCACCACGAGGGGTACCGCGGCCCCCCAGCGGTAGTGGGTCTTGGCCACGTTGTTGACCAGCTGGTTGAACCCGCAGGTGATGAAATCGGCGAATTGCATTTCGGCCACGGGCCGCATGCCCATGAGCGCCGCGCCCATGGCCGCGCCGATGATCACGGATTCGGCGACGGGCGCGTCGATCACGCGGTCCTCACCGAAATCGTCGAGGAATCCCTTCGTGATCTTGAAGGCCCCGCCATAGACGCCGATATCCTCGCCGAGGCAGAAGACGCTTTCATCCCGTTCCATTTCTTCGCGGAGTCCGGACGAAATGGCTTCAAGGTAGGTTACGGGCGGCATGGGCAGGTTCCGGTTGGGGACATCAGTCCGCGTAGACGCCCTGGAGCGCTTCTTCGGGTTCGGGCAGGGGGCTCTGTTCCGCGTAATCGACCGCGTCGTCGACGATGCCCTTGACTTCTTCCTGGATCCCGTCAATCTCCTCGCGGGTGAAGTACTTCCGTTCCAGCAGGAGGTTCTCGGCCTTCGTGACGGGATCGTTGTTCCACCCGTCCTCCATGATGTCCTTGGGGACGTAGAAGGCGTCGTCGTGCTGGGCGTGGCCGAGCAGTCGCGTGCAACGGGCTTCGATCAGGGTCGGACCGCCGCCTTCCCGGGCGAGATCCACGGCGTCCCGCGTCGCCCTGTACACGGCGCGGACGTCCGTGCCGTCCACCAGCGCGCCCGCGACGCCGTAACCCCGGGCACGGTCGACGATGTTTTCGCAGGCGTACTCGTACCGGGTCGGCGTGGAGTAGGCGAACTTGTTGTTCTCCACGATCAGCACCATGGGCAGCCTGTGTACGGCCGCGAAGTTGAGCCCTTCGTGGAAATCGCCGATACTCGAGCCGCCTTCGCCGATGTAGGTCAGGGAGACCGCCCCGTCGCCGCGGACCTTGCTGGCCAGGGCCACGCCCGCGGCCACCGGAATGTTCGCGCCGAGGTGGCTGATCATCCCGACGATGTGGTGGTCCCAGTTGCCGCAGTGCATGTTGCCGTCTTTGCCGGCGGTCGGTCCGTTGGCCCGGCCCAGGTACTGGCACATCATGTCACGCGCGGTGTGCCCGCGGAGGAAATGGGCGCCGATCACCCGGTGCATGGGGACCAGGATGTCCGCGTCGCCCAGGGCGTAGGCGCTTCCCGCGGCGATGGCCTCGTGGCCCGCGCCGGCGTAGGCCGCGCCCACGAGCCGGCCCTGCCGGAAGAGACGGTAGACGCGCTCTTCGAATTCCCGCTGAAGGCGCATGGTATGGTAGAGGGTTCGGTAGTCGTCCCGGCCGAGGCCGAGATCGTCGAGGTCGGACGCGGCAAGGTCGGGGTCGGACAGGGCGGGGGCGGTCTCAACGTTCATGGCGCCTCCAGGGAGCGGTGTGGCTTGTTCTGATCATAGTCTTTGCCGCAGTTCGGGCAGGCTCGTCTCCTCGAAAGCCATGCCGAAGACATCGCCCAGGTTTCGGAGAAGGCTTTCCTCGACCTCCTCCATCGATATCGTCCGGCCGAGCAGCCGCTCCATCGAGGTGACCTCGCGGTCGGCGATGCCGCACGGGACGATGCCCTCGTACAGAGAGAGGTCGGGCCCCACGTTCACGGAAAACCCGTGCATGGCGACCCACCAGCTGACCCGGATGCCCAGGGCCGCAACCTTCCGGTCATCCACCCAGACCCCGGTAATCCCTTCCAGGCGGCGTCCCTCGATGCCGAAATCTGCCAGGCATCCGATGATTGCGGCCTCGAGATCGCGCAGGTACCGATAGACGTCCTGGTACCATGCCGCGATATCGAAGATCGTGTACCCCACCAGCTGGCCGGGACCGTGGCAGGTGATGTCTCCGCCCCGGTCGGTTTCGTAGACCCGAATGCCGCGAGTCCGGAGCGTTTCTTCCCCGTAGAGCAGGTGTTCACTGGCTCTCAGCCGACGACCGATCGTGTACGTGGGAGGGTGTTCGAGCAACAGGAGCACGTTGTCAATCAGGCCGGAACGACGTGCCGCGAGCAGACTCCGCTGAAGAGACAGCGCCACGCCATATTCCATCGTGCCGGTCCGCTTGGCCCGAACAACCCAGCAAGGCAGCACCTGCCCTCCTCATGCCCGTCGACCTCGTATATTCCAGGCCCTGTACCCCGGACAACCTATGTTCCGGAGGTCCGTTCTGTCAAGGTTTTTCTCCCTCGACGATGGGTCCGTAGAACTCTACCCGCCGGTCTTCCAGGCGGTCGAGTTCGTAGGCCTTGGCCACGTTTACGATGTGCTTCTCCCGGGCGCCGGCAAGGTCCAGGTCGGCGAAGATGATCTCCTCGCGGGACCGGTCACCTTCCGCCAGCGTACGCCCGGTGAAATCGACGATCTTGCTCTGCCCGATGAAATTGGTCCCGCGCTCCCTCCCGACCCGGTTGACGGCAATGTAATTGACGCGGTTCTCAAAGGCGCGCGTATTGATCACGAACTCTGTGTTGCAGTCCGCGCCGACCGGCCAGTTGGTGGGCAGGGCGATCAGTTCCGCGTCATGGAGCATCATCACCCGGGCGCTCTCCGGAAACGCCGCGTCGTAACAGATGTTGAGGCCGATGCGGCCCACATCCGAACTGTAGACGCGAAAAGGACGGTCGCCGGGGGACAGAAAGCGATCGACCCCGAGATAGGGCAGATGGATCTTGCGGTAGTGCCCGATCAGCCCGTTGGGGGCGATGAGGGCCGCCGTGTTGTATAAAACTGAACCGTCGGCCTCCAGCAAGCCGATGATCACGTGGATGTCGAGTTCGCGGCACCGGCGCTCGAGACGCTCCGTGAAAGGCCCGGGCACGGGCTGGGCGTACGCCCGGGCTTCGTCCAGGTCGTAAAAACAGTACCCGGTCAGCGCGCACTCGGGAAACACGGCCAGGTCCGCCCCCTCGCGGGAGGCCGACTGCATGGCGTCGAACACCCTGGTGAGATTCTGTTCGGTCTCGGCGAGTTTCAGGTCCATCTGCACGCCGGCGACCCGTATAGTGTCTGGCATTTCTCCCCCCGTTCTGCCTGTAGCATATGTTTCGGGATTATACGCCTTCACAGGCCGGAAGTTGCCGAAGTTGCCCGAAGTTGCCGGAAGGGAACCGTTACCCTATTCCTGACCCTTCCGGTACGCAGGCATGGCGCTCAATCCGGTCGAGGAAGGATGGAAGAGCCGGGTCAGGTGGGCTTCGATGACGCCCCGGTTGAGATCGGGACGCTCCATGCAGGCCACGACAAGCTCGTGGTCTACCCGTTCGGTCATTTCGGCAATGGCCTTCATGCGGTCGATGGAATTGATGAGGGCCTGCCGGATGGGGATGCGCTCCGGAAAGATGTCGATGCCCATGTAACCCCGGTAGCCGTACATCTTCAGTGCGTACATGCCGGCGAAAATCTGCTCCGGCGATACGATGCCGACCTGCAGGTCCTGGTCGTAATTGCCCAGGGGCTGGCTGTTCCAGTGGGTGTGGGCCAGCCGGCCCTGGCGGAGGATTCGGCTCAGGGCATAGGGGAAATCCTCGAAGCCCATCAGGACGTGGCCGAGTTCCGGATTCAGGCCCACGATGGCGTGGCCCTCGTCGATCAGCGCCCGGTTCTCGGGGGCCCGGAGCCGCTCGTCCACGTTCTGGGCCATCAGGATGCCGTCCGTGGTGTTCCGGTAGATGTTGTTCCCCCGGGGTTCATAGGGTTTGGGTTCGATGGCCGTCCGGATCCCGGGCACGGCGTCCAGCGCCTCGGCCAGGCCCGACTCGAAGAGGTCCCACATAGCGTAGAAATCGGTCCCGAAATTGAGTTCATAGCCGTCGCCGCCGGGCCACACGACCATGAAGTCCGTGTCCAGTTCCCGGTTCATCCGCAGCGTCTCGATCACCCGGTCGATGGCGGCGCGGCGCGCCTCGGGCACGGGGGACGAAAGGGACCCGAATTCGAACTGCGCATCCCAGAAGAGGTTGGGGATCACCGTGATCAGCCGCACGCCCGTGTCCTTTTCCAGTTGCTGGTAGAGATGGGCGTTATCCTCGTTGATTTCATTGGGATAGTGGGCCTCGATGCCGCACAGTCCGTATTCCGCCATTTCGCCGGCGATGGCCAGGCGTTCCTCGATGGAATAGGGCTCCATGTAGGCTTCGTGAAACCGGATCTGGGACGGCGAGAAAAACCAGACGCCGGCCGAGATCTTCAGTTCGAGCGAAAACTCCTTAAGGTGGCGCACGAGGTCATCGCCACTGCGCACCGTGGCCTGGTCCCGAAGGTCTGCTAACATAACCATCTCCTGTAGAATGCGTTAGCCCATGGCGAGTCGTTTTTTCTGATCTTCCAGCATCTCTCGTTGACGTCTGACACGATCGGGCACCAATCGTTCCCGCGGCGCGGCCGGTTTGAAATCCAGGCGTTCTCTTTCCAGTCCCGATAGGACGGCCCGTTCCACCGGAGAGAAGTCCTCGGGATCGTCGCGATTGAAATCCATCGGTTCCTTGAGCGCGACCGGGGGATTGGTGATGAAGCGGGCACGGCCTGACGGGTTCCGGGACGCGGAGTGCAGAATGAACGGATGCAACAGTACGACGTCTCCCGCGTTGCCCGTGATTTCCGCGAAGTCCCTGCAGTCTGAAATCAAATGGCCGAAACTGCCGCTGGGCAGCAGGCCCTGTGGATTTGCATGAAGATGCCGCGCGACGTGCTCCACCGAATCACAGGCGACAAACGTGCCGCCGCTTCCGGGTAGTATGTCGGACCATACGACGATTGTCAATAATCCCTGCTCCGGACTGTCCAGGAAGTGCCTGAAGAAATCTCCGTCCTTGTGCCAGCCCTGGCGAAGGGTCTCCGGTGGCTCCCAAACCTCGTCCGCGCCGTATGAGAAGTTGATGATGAAACCATCTCCCCAGGACGGCTGGGTATTCGCCAGTCTGTCCTCACCACCCAGCAGGTCGCAGATGGCGTCCCATGCTTTCGGCGCGGCTTCGCGAATCGGTACCTGGTTCATCGATGGAAGATGCACGCGCGATTCCTCCCAGGTCGCGGCATCATCAGGATCGTAGCCGAGACGACTGAAGGCGAACGCGCGCCAGTCGGCGGCCAGTTCTCTCGAGAAACAGTCCCGCAGGACGACATGCCCTCGACGAATGAAATAGTCTACGTCCGATTCGGTCAGTGCCTTGTAGCTTTTTGACATGGTCCTATTGGCGTCTCGCCAGCATCTACGTGCCCGGCATCCTCGTGCCCGGCATCCTCGTGCCCGGTTGTCAGTGCAACCTTGATACGGCTATGCGGATTGAGATCCGGCTGCGTGAGACTGAAATTGTCGTGTCAAATCAAGATTATAGGAGTGAAAATAGCGCCTGTCAACAGGCAGATCCGGCCTCAAAAGAGCGCTTGACATTCAAAGTGAAATTCCCGTATTTTTCACCTTTGTCCTGCAGGAATTTGTGACCTTCCATGCCACGCAAAGGAAACGTCCTTGCGCGTTGTCGTAACCGGTGGTGCGGGTTTTCTGGGATCCCATCTGTGCGACCGTCTGCTGGCGGACGGACACCGGGTCGTCGCCGTGGACAACCTGATCACGGGCCGGACCGTGAACATCTCCCATATCCTGGAAAATGAAGGATTCACCTATCTCCAGCGGGACGTTTCGGAATTCCTGGACATCGAAGGCGAGGTGGACTTCGTCATGCACTTCGCCAGTCCGGCGAGTCCGATCGACTTCGAGCGCGTCCCCATCCAGATCCTGAAGGTCGGCGCCCTGGGTACCCACAACGCCCTTGGTCTGGCCAAATCCAAGGGCGCGGGCTTTTTCCTCGCGTCCACCTCTGAGGTCTACGGCGATCCCCAGGTCAACCCCCAGCCGGAGAGTTACTGGGGCAACGTCAATCCCATCGGCGTAAGAGGGGTCTACGACGAGGCCAAGCGCTTTGCGGAAGCCCTGACCATGGCCTACCGCCGGAAACACGGAATCGACACGCGGATCGTCCGGATCTTCAACACCTACGGTCCCCGGATGAGACCCGCGGACGGCCGCGTCGCGCCGTCCTTCATCACCAAGGCGCTCAAGGGCGAACCGCTGACGGTATTCGGAGAAGGACAACAGACCCGCAGTTTCTGCTACTACGAAGACCTCATGGAAGGCATCGTGCGGCTCATGCGATCCGGCGAGCACGATCCGGTGAACATCGGTAACGAGAACGAGATCACCATTCTCGAACTCGCCCGCACTATCATCCGCCTTTGTGGCTCCGGCAGCGAGATCGTCTTCCGGCCCCTTCCCCAGGACGATCCCCAACTGCGGCGTCCCGACACGACAAGGGCGCGGAAGATCCTGGGCTGGAAAGCCGAGGTCTCCCTCGAGGAAGGCATGGAGAAAACCATCGCGTATTTCAGATCCCTGGACGGGAACGCCTGATCAGGCGCCCGGCGGAAAGGACCCCGGCCGATGACGACGAGCGGCACAGCGCAGCACGCAACCGAAGAAGGACCCCGGCAGGTACGCATAGAAGCCTTCCAGGAGGGTCGGGAGAAGATTCTGGCCGAAGTGCGCAAGGTGATCACCGGCCAGGAGGACGTCCTGGAACAGGTGCTGATTGCCCTGTTCGCGGGAGGGCACTGCCTCGTGACCGGCGTGCCCGGCCTGGCAAAGACTCTGCTCATCAAGACTTTCGCCGAAGTGCTGGACCTGGAGTTCCGGCGCATCCAGTTCACCCCGGACCTCATGCCGGCCGACATCACCGGGACCGAGATCCTGGAAGAGGACAAGGCCACGGGACAGCGCTCACTGACCTTCATCAAGGGCCCGATCTTCGGCAACATCGTACTGGCGGACGAGATCAACCGGACGCCGCCCAAGACCCAGGCCGCCCTGCTCGAAGCCATGCAGGAGCACCGCGTTACCACCGGCCGCACGACATTTCAGCTGGTCGAACCCTTCTTCGTCCTCGCCACCCAGAACCCCATCGAGCTGGAGGGGACCTATCCCCTGCCCGAGGCGCAGCTCGACCGGTTCATGTTCAACATCCACATCGAGTATCTCGAAGAAGACGACGAAGTGGCCGTAGCCCGTGCGACCACCTCTGCCGAGACGGTCTCGGTCGACACCGTCCTGTCCGGCGAGGTGGTCCGTGACTACCAGCGCCTGGTCCGGGAAGTCCTGGTCTCCGAGCAGGTTGCCCGGTACGCCGTTCGCCTGGCATCCGCGAGTAGGCCGTCCGGCGAGGAAGCGCCCGAATTCGTGAAGAACTGGGTTTCCTGGGGGGCCGGGCTGCGCGCCTCCCAGTACCTGATCCTGGGCGCCAAGGCACGGGCCCTGCTCGACGGCCGGGGACACGTTTCCTGCGACGACATACGCGCCCTCGCCCACCCGGTCCTGCGTCACCGGATCCTGACCAATTTCTACGCAGAAGCGGAGAAGATCACCTCCGAGGGCATTGTCGACCGGCTGCTCGAGACCGTACCGGCGCCGCAGTCCGGCATGTAACGGGCACCGCAGTCCGGCATGTAACGGGCGCCGCAGTCCGGCATGTACCCCTCATATCAGTCAACGGCACCGACATGACCGAAGTACCCCGCTTCCTGGACCCGAGGACGCTCTCCAGTCTCTCCTCCATGGAAATGCGCGCCCGCATCGTGGTCGAAGGGTTCGTTTCCGGCCTCCACAAGAGCCCGTACCGGGGTTTCGGCGTGGAGTTCGTGGAATACCGGCAGTATACGCCGGGTGACGACATCCGGCACGTGGACTGGAAAGCCGTTGCGCGGTCGGACCGGTACTACGTCAAGGAATACGAGGACGAGACGAACCTGCAGTGTGTGATACTCCTCGACCGCAGCGCGTCCATGGGTTACGGCGGACAGCCGGCCACGGCGACGACCGCACTGGACAAGCTCGAATACGGTTCCTACCTGGCGGCTTCACTGGCGTATCTCATACTGCGGCAGGGTGACGGGGTGGGACTCGTCACCTTCGACCGGGCCGTACACGACTACCTGCCGCCCAGTTCGAAAAACACCCAGTGGCACGCCATTCACTCCGCCCTGGATGGACTGCGCGCGGACGAAGGGACCGATATGGGGAAACCTCTCCACGAACTCGCCGAATCGATGCCGAGGCGGGGAATGGTCATCCTCATTTCCGATTTGATCGACGACGTCGAGCAGATGATGAACGCCCTGATGCACTTTCGCTTCAAGGGTCACGAAGTACTGGTCTTTCACATCGTCGACCGGGAAGAACTCACCTTCCCATTCAGCGAGACCGCACGGTTCGACGACCCGGAGACCGGCGAACGGATCACGGTTGCGCCGTCGGCCATCCGGGAGGACTACCTGGCGGCGGTAGAGGAATTCATGGAATCGATCCGGACCGGTTGCGCGAAGATCCAGGTCGACTATGAACGCATGGAGACCGACCGGCCGCTGGACTTCGCGCTTTTTTCCTATCTGAGCAGGCGCATGGTGAAAAGATAGAGCTTCACCCGTGCATCGCTCACGCAGGTACGCGTCATGGACCTGGCCTTCCTGAATCTCACGTTCCTCTTCGGCGCGCTGGGCGCCGCGGTACCGCTGATCCTGCACCTGGTGCGAAGGCAGCGGGCCGGGATCCACGTGTTCAGCATGGTCCGTTTCCTCGTCTCGTCCCAACGGGCCATTGTCCGGCAGCAGCGATTCCGCCGCCTCCTGCTGTTGCTGCTGCGCATGGCGGCCTGCGCGCTCCTGGCCGTGATTTTCGCACGGCCCTTCCTTCGGGACCAGGAGGAAACCGTCTTCGCGGGCACCCAGCCTGAAGCGGTGGCCATCCTGGTCGACACCTCCTACAGCATGGGATATGGGAACCGCATCGCCCTGGCGAAGAGACAGGCGGCCGATATCCTGAACGATCTGCAGACCGGTGACCAGGCGGCGCTGCTGACCTTCGCCGTCCAGGCACAGGTCGTACGGGAGCTTGGGTCGAACCAATCCGAACTGCCCGTGCTGCTGGACACCGAAGTCAATGCGACTTACCAGGCGACGGACTACGTGGAGGCGTTGCGCGCCGCCGACGACCAGTTAAGCGGGTCGGACTTCGACCGCCGGACGGTCTACCTCGTTTCGGATTTCCAACAGTCCGGCTGGAATCCACGGTCCGGGGGATGGAGGCTCAGTCCGGGCATCCAGCTCCGGATGATCGACGTGGGCGACGCGCAGGACGAAAATTCCGCCGTCACCGGTGTGGAGATCCCGACCGTTGCCAGCGGGGAATCGTCGGCCTTCACCAGCGGAGTGTCGTCGGCCGCACTGGACGGAGAAGGTCGTACGCCGAACGGGGAGGCACGCACGCCGGACGGGGAGGCACGCACGCTATCCGAGGGTGGCCGTATCCTGGAGGTGGCTGTCCGGATAAGAAACTTCGGACAAGCACCCTTCCGGGACGAGGTCACGCTCCGGGTCAACGGGATCGAGACCGGGAAGCGGCGGGTCGACATTCCCCCGCGCTCCGGCCGGGTTGAGCTCTTCCGGCAGACTTTCGGATCGGCCACGAATACGGGCGAAGTGATACTGGGGGCAGATGCGCTCCCGGTGGACAACCGATTTTACTTTACCGTGAACGCGCCTACGCCCGTGCGGGTCCTCTGCCTGGAGGAAAGATCGCGGCCGGACCGACCGTCGGAGGCCGCGTACTACCTGTCCCAGGCGCTGTCGCTGCGCCTCGACCCGCCGGTCGTCGTGGACGTTCGGTCACCGGACGTGCTGACCGCCATCGATCCGTCGGAATACGACGTGGTCGTCTCGGCCAACCTGTCCGTCCTGCCCAGGGCCGCGAAGGACAGACTGACCGGGTACGTGCGATCGGGCGGCAGTCTGATAATCGCCTTGAATCCCGCCGTATCTTCGGGTATATTCAATTCATCCTTCGGCGAACTGCTGCCGGGACGCATTGCATCGCTTTCGTCGCCGGACAGCCCGCGAGACCGGTACCGTTTGCTGACGGACGTGAATTATCAGCACCCTGTCTTCCAGCCCTTTTCCGGTCCCCGGCACGGTGATTTCGGAACGGTACGATTCTACCGCACAGCACGGTTCGAACCGGACTCCTCGGCGTCGGTCCCGGCTCGTTTCGATGACGGCGCCGCCGCCGTCGCGGAGAAGCCCCTGGGAAACGGCCGCACGTTCCTGGTCCTGTCCACCTTCGACCTTGCGTGGACCGATTTTCCCATACGGGAGGTGTTCGTTCCTTTTCTGTACGAGAGTATAGACTACCTGGCCTCCCGCGGATCGATGCACGAGCGCGGGGCCGGTTTGTACCGCCTCGCGGGGGAGGCCGTCAGGCTGCCGGACGACGCGCAACACGTGGAACTTCCATCCGGCGAGCTGGTCCCGGTGGAAACGTCCCGGTCGGGCAGGAAGCTGTTCACGCAGACGCGTCAACCGGGGTTGTACCGGGTGCAGTCGGCGGTAGGGCGGCAGACCTTCGCGGTCAACCTCGACACCCGTGAATCCGACTTCACCAGGATGGACGCGGAAGCCTTCGCCGCGGCCCTGATCAATCCCGTGGCCGTGAGTCCGGAAGCACGGGAAACCGAGTCGCAGGACCGGTTGGTCCGGGACGCCGAAGTTGAACGCCGCCAGGGGCTCTGGTGGATCCTGGGATTCACGCTCATCGCCCTGGTCCTCGGAGAGACCCTGCTGGCGAATCGAACGCACAGGTGATCCATGTCGACGGAACGATCCATCCTTCAAGATGCCCTGCGTAGCGTACTTCGCCGTTGGCGTGCCATGCTGGTCTTCCGCGGCGTCTCGGTCATCGCGATCACCGGGGTCATGCTCTTCCTCATCGGCGTGACGGTCGTTCATTTCTTCGACCCCGGTGGACTGGCCAGGGTCCTCTTCCTGGCCGCCACCGCTGGGATCCTCGGCTGGCTGGCTTTCAGGTTTCTGCTCGCGCCGCTCCGTCAATCGCCCACGGACCTGCAGATCGCCCGTTATATTGAAGAACGGCATCCCGCGCTGAACGACGCCCTGGTCAGCGCCGTGGAATACGGCGACGCGCAGCTCCGGCGACCCCAGAAGGACCTGATGGACCAGGTGCTGGAGTACGTAGCCGGTTATACCGAGCAGATCGAATACAAGAAGATCGTGGACCGCAGGCGCCACGCCCGCCTTCAGGCTGCCGCGGCCGGCGCCGTCCTGGTCCTCGCCGTCATGATCCTGATTGAACCCGGCTATTTCGGCCGGTCCGCCCTCCGCCTGGTATCGTGGACCCAATTGGAACCGGCCCTGCCCGTCGGCATACGCGTGGAACCCGGTGACGTGCGGGTGAAACGCGGCGACAGCCTGACTGTCACCGCCATCCTGGGCAGCGGTCTTGCCCCGGATCCGAGCCTGTTCGTCCGGTTCGGACAGGACGAAGACTGGTCGACACTGGATCTGTATGGGACGGACGGCGAGCGGACCTTCGCCGGCGATATCCACGGGATCGGTGAGAACGCTCGGTACTACGTCGCCGTCTCCGAAACCCGGTCGGGTGAATTCCAGATTACCGCCATCGATCCGCCCTATGTCGAACGGATCGACGCCAGGTACGCATTCCCGGACTACATGGAACTCGTCCCGAAGACCGAGGAAGACCGCGGAGACATCACGGCGCCGGTGGGCACGCGGGTCGCCCTGCGCATCACGGCGAGCAAACCGGTGGTATCCGGCGCGATGCGCTTCAGCGACGGCCGGTCCCTTGAACTGGAAGTGGCCGGGGAGGACCTCGAGGGTGCCTTCGTCGTGCGCGAGGACCTTTCCTACTCGATACACGTGGTGGATTCAGACGGCATCGCGAACGACGACCCGGTGGAGTATTACGTCCGGGCGCTTCAGGACCGCGCACCCCGGGTGGCCATCCTCGAACCGGAGCGAGACACGCGGGTTTCCCCCGTCGATGAAGTCCTGATACGCGCCGAGGCCGAGGATGACTTCGGCCTGGCGTCCTTTTCCCTCAACTACGCGGTGAACGGCGGCGACGAAGTCGTCGTGGACCTGGGCGCATTGCAGCGCGAATCGAGCGGCACGGTCTGGGAGGGAGAACACGTGGTTTACCTCGAGAACCTCGGGGTCCAGCCGGGAGATTTCGTCGCCTACTACGCGGAGGCGGGCGACCGCAGGACTGAAGCCGGCACATCCGCGACGGATATCTACTTTATCGAGATCAAGCCATTCGATGCAACCTACCGCCAGGCTGAAGGCGGAGGCGGAGGCGGCGGGGGAGGAGCAGGGGACGACGTGATGCAGACGAGACAGCTCTCCCGCAAGCAGAAGGAGATCATCTCGGCGACGTGGCGGGTTAAGCGGACGCTCGCGGCGGAACCCGGTACCCGGGTGGAAGGGGACCTCGAGGCCATCGCGGCGGTCCAGGACGAACTGCGGGGGCAGGTGGAAGAAGCGCTCATGTTCATGCGTTTCATGGTCGGCATCTCGCAGGAAGCCATGAAGATGGTCGAATCGCTGGAACTGGCGCAGACGCCGATGGCGTCGGCTTCCGAAGCGCTTCGTTCAGGTGAAATCGACGAGGCACTTGCCCACGAACGCGAGGCGCTCATGTACCTCACGAGGCTCGATGCGCAGATGCGGGAGTTCACGGTGAGCCAGCAACGCAGTATGTCGGGCAGGGCGCCACTCGACCTGTCGGACACCTCCGAACTCGAGCTGGATGACGAGCGGAACAGGTACGAGGTCCCTGACCAACCGGCCCTGGAACGGGAACGGGAACAGAGCATCGACGAGCACCAGCAACGGGTCCAGGACCTGGCCCGGCGCCAACAGCGCGTGAATGAGCGGATTCAGAAGCTGGCGGACGACGAAGAACGCCCGGAAGCCGAGCGCCGGAGGGAACTGGACCGGCTGACCAGGACCCAGCGGGATCTCAGGGCGGAGACGGAGGAGATCGCCCGGTCGCTTTCCGGAGCCAGGAATCCCTCGGACGCGCGCGGCACGCAATCAGGAGCGCAACGTCCCATGCTGGACCAGGCGGACCGCGACCTGCGCGAGAGTTCCGAGTCGATGGGCGAATCAATCGAGCAACTGCGCAGGGACCGCCTCCAGACGGCGGCGGAAGGCGGCGCCCAGGCCGCGCGGCATCTGGCCGACGCGTCCAGCCAACTGCAGCGGGCACAGGGTGCGTCGCTGGAGCGGCTGGCGCGGGAAGCCGTAAAGCAGGCGGACCAGCTTGCCGTCCGGCAGGAGCAGCTCGAACGGAACGTCAACGCGCTGAAGGAGGAGAAAGAAGGCGGATACGAAGGCATTCTCAATCGCCTGGACGCGATCGATTCACGGCGCGGCGGGTTGGACGAGTCATCGAAGGAGCGGCGCCTGGACCGGTTCCTGCGCGATCGGATGAGGGGTCTGGAGGGGGCGAAGGAGGAAATCCGTTCGGATCTCGAACGTCTCGAGAAAGACCTGGAATTCCTCGCCAGGAGTTCGTCCCGGGTGCAGCCCGAGACGGCGGCGGCAGCGGACCGGGCCGTCGAGATGATCGATGAGGAACGGTTAAGCGAAGAGATCGAGCGGTCGAAGCGCCTTTTGAACCGGAATTCCCTGGACCAGTCCGCCCGAACGGAGGCGGAGATCTCCGCGGTGCTGGACCGGCTCGCAGAAATGGTCCGCACCGCGCGGGACAAGTTGATTACCCGGGACATGGACCACCTCGCCCGGACGCAGGACAGCGCGCGGGAAGCCATGTCCGACTGGCAGGAACTGCAGCGCCGGCTCTACCGGTTGAACCGCGGTATTCCCAATTCAGAGACGCTCGATCAGATCTCGAGGGATTACCAGCGTCAGCTGCAACGCCTTCGGGACCTTTCGGGACAGGTCCCGCAGATGTCCCGGGAGTCGCGCCAGCTGCAGGACGACCTGGACCGGGCGCTCGCCCTGGGTGACGAACCGTGGAAGATCGACCGGGGAGCATGGAACGAGCTCCACCTGAACATGGCCCGCAGTCTCGTGGACTACTACGATGGCCTGCGGGCGGAAGTCCGGGACATGCGCCGGAGCGAACGGCTCTACCTCGCCCGGGAAGAGGATGTCCCGCCGGGGTACCGGGACCTGGTGAACGACTATTTCGAGAATCTATCCAGGAATGGGAACCGCAACTGAAGACCCTGCCGTTGGTCCGGTTCCCGGAGACCTTCGTCCCTGTCGCGACAACATGCCCACCGCATTGATCACCCACCCCGACTTCCTCCTGCACGATACAGGTCCCTATCATCCTGAGCGGCCCGGTCGCATGACCTCCGTGCTTGCCCACCTGGGCGTGTCCGGCGACATGCCCGCCGGCGCCCAGCAGGCCGGCCTGCTGGGCCTCTCGCCCGCGCCGGCCGACGAGGCGCGGATCAAGGCCGTCCACGACGCGGCCTATGTCGACGCCGTAGTCGACTGGTGCGGTAGGGGATACCGGAATCTGCCCACTGGCGACACCACCGTTTCCTCGGCATCCGAGAACGTGGCCAGGCTGGCCGCCGGCGCGGCCATGCGGGCGGTCGACGCGGTGTTGACCGGGGAAGCGGACCGTGTATTCTGCGTCGCCCGGCCTCCCGGTCATCACGCCGAATCCGACCGGGGAATGGGTTTCTGCATCTACAACAACGCCGCCGTCGCGGCTCGGTACGCCCAGTCGCAGTTCGGGGTGGAACGGGTGGCTGTGCTGGACTGGGACGTCCATCATGGCAACGGGACCCAGGAGATTTTCGAGGAAGACCCGTCCGTGTATTATCTCAGCGTTCACCAGTCGCCCCTCTATCCCTTCACCGGCGCGGAGCGGGAGAAAGGCACGGGAGAAGGTACGGGTTACACGTTGAATGTGCCGGTCTCCGCAGGATCCGGCGACGAGGTTTTCGTCGATGCTTTGCGCGGCACGATCCTGCCGGCCATGAAAGCATACAGCCCGGATCTCCTCATCCTTTCGGCGGGGTTCGACGCCCACGTGGACGATCCGCTCTCCGGTACCCTGGTCACGGATGCGGGTTTCCAGGTCATGTCCCGCCTGGTGCTGGACTTCGCGGAAGACGCGTGCGGGGGCCGGCTGGTTTCCCTCCTGGAGGGCGGCTACGACCTTGAAGCCCTGGGCCGGTGCGCCGCGGACCACGTAGGCATAATGAACGCCTGAATGCCGGTGGGCCGGCATGGGGCATAGCGGGGGCGTTCCCCCTGACAGCGGGAGTCGAACGGTGCAGTACAGAAACCTGGGGCGAACCCGACTGCGCGTTTCCGAAGTCTCCCTCGGCACGGTCGAGCTGGGCATGGAGTACGGCCTGAAGGCGGAGGGCGAACCCGGCGTGCCCGCGGAGACCGACGCCCGGAATCTGCTCAACCGGGCGATCGATTCAGGCGTGAACTTCATCGACACGGCGGCGCTGTACGGAAACAGCGAGGAGATCATCGGCCGGGCGCTCGGGGGCCGGCGGTCCGAATATGTGCTCGCCTCCAAGTGCGTGCACCGGCTGGAAGAAGGACTGGACTACGCCGAATCGAGGCGGAGCATCGCCGCGTCCATCGACCGGAGTCTGTCAAGGCTCCAGACCGACCACATCGACCTGCTGCAGGTACACGGCCGGGACCTGCTCGAGCTGGAACTTCGAATGATCCGGGACGGCGAGGTGATGGAAGAGCTCGACCGGGCCCGAAAGGCGGGCAAGGTCCGGTTTGCGGGTTACTCGTCCTACAGTGAGGAGGCGGCGCTGGCGGTCATCGAGGATGGTCGTTGGGACACCCTGCAGATCCCCTGCAATATCCTGGACCGCCGCTACCTGGAACGGGTCATTCCGGAGGCGCAACGACAGGGCGTGGGCGTCATCGTGCGGTCCGTGCTGCTGAAAGGCGCCTTGACCGAGAAGAACAGGTTCATGCCTGAAAGGCTGAAGCCTCTTGTCGCGCACATCGACCGGCTGGTCGAAATCCAATCCGCGACCCGATACAGCCTGCCCGAACTGGCCCTGCGCTTCGTCCTGTCTATCGCGGAGATCTCTACCGTAATCGTCGGCGCCGACAGGATGGCATACCTGGATGAAGCCGTCTCTGTGTCGGACGGCCGCGGCCTTAGCGAGGAGATTCTGCTGGCATTGGAAGATATGGCGCTGGACGATCCCTACCTGCTCAATCCAGGGAACTGGGGCATTCCCTGAACGCCGTGGTTCAAGTGGAGTGATCTGGTTGTCCGCGAAATCCGCGGGTCAGTCCATTCTGCGGTATACCCCGACCACCTTGCCCACGATGGACACCTCATCGGCGATGATGGGTTCCATGGTCGGATGGGCGGGCACGAGTTCGAAGCGGTCGTTGCGCCGGTAGAATCGCTTGACCGTGGCCTCGTCGTCCAGCAGCGCGACGACCGTTTCGCCCGTCTCGGCCACGGGCTGCTCACGGACCAGAACGTAGTCTCCGTCCATGATGCCGTCTTCGATCATGCTGTCCCCGTGTACCTCGAGGGCGAAGACATTCCCGTCCTGCTTCACCATGCCTGTCGGAAAAGTCATGTATTCCTCGACGTTCTCTTCGGCGAGAATCGGCAGCCCGGCGGCTACACGGCCGAGGACGGGGACCCGGACGACGCCGCCGGCACCCGGTGCGGAGGCATCCCTGGACCCCACGATTTCTATCGCGCGAGGCTTCATGGGATCGCGGCGGATATAGCCCTTTTTCTCGATCGCCCGAAGGTGGTCGTAAGCTGCGCGAGTACTGATTCCAAACTGTTGCGCGATCTCCCTTACACTGGGTGGATACCCTATCCGGCCGACCTTTTTGCGTATAAAATCGTATACGTTCTGTTGCTTGGTCGTTAGCGCTTTCATGAAGTTGAACTCCCTGGTGCATTATACGCGAGGTTTTGTACTTCTTTGTGCTTCTTTGTGCTGCTTGAGGGTCAATGTCTGCAAAATATACACAACATACGGTTAGTCGTCAAATAAAAAAACGAATTTCCTTCGTGGCCATGTCGTGATTCCTCGAATCGCCGTATACCCGGGACGTTGCGAAGAACGGTACAAAGTACGGTGCAAAAAACCACGTGCACAGGCCGCTGGCCGGCATGTATATTGAACCGACCGAATCACGGCCTGATGAACCGGAGACCGCCATGCCTGTAAATGAAATGATCCAGACCATGCTGGAGGAACTGCGTCAGATCGCCGATACCGAGGTGCACGTGGGCAAGCCGATGCAGATCGGCGATGCCTGGGTGGTTCCGGTATCCAGGCTGTCCCTTGGTTTCGGCGCCGGGGGATTCGGCGGCGAGGACAACCAGAAGAAGGGAGCCGGCGGCGGCGTATCGGTCGAGCCGGTCGCCTTCCTGGTCATCCAGCAGGACCGTGCGCAACTGCTGCACATGAACTCGCCCAGCAGCCCCATGGGCAAGTTGCTGGACATCATGCCGGACGTCATCGAGGAATTGAAGAGGTATACCCGCAAAGGTAACGACGTCGATCAGTAGACCAGGGGCGCCACGGTCTTGGAAATCAGCGCGACAGCTACCGTGGCCATGCCTACCAGCCCCGTGCCGCAAGCGTAGCCGGCCGCCAGGACCGGCGTGTACCGCATCCATCTCCGCCTGCCGAATTTCCGCTCCATGTAATACCTGCCCAGCAACGCGCCCAGAAACTGCGGGATGAAGGCGTGGGGCACCGTGCCCACGCTGGCAATCATGCCGAAGATCAGCATGACGGGAAGGTTGAAGGCCGCCAGCACGGCGTAGGCCAGGACGCCGAAAACCGCGCCGCCGGCCATGTAGGGGATTTTCAATGCCTCGATCAGGTAGCTCGACTCGAATCCCGATCCTGCGGTGCTGGAGTACCACAGCGCCTGCATCGTGGCCTGCTGCTGCCAGAACTTCTGCGCGTAGGGATAGGCCTGCGACGGAATCGGCGCGAGTCCCCATACGAAATGCCAGAACAGCAGGCTGCAGACGAGCAGGACCGGGATCATGACCAGTTCCGCCTTCAGCACGCTCGTGAACCGGGTGCCGGTCAGCTCGACCTCGCGAAAGGCCTGGGCCTGGCCGCCGTAGTTGAAAATGGGAATCGGCGCGAACCAGATGTCCACCCCCTTGTATCCGCTGAGAATGAACGTGGCCTCCTTGATGAGGGGGAACTGCAGATCGGCGCCCGTGATGGCCCGCAGGCGGGCGCTCGCATACGAGCTGAGCGGGGTATAGAAGAAACCGTAGAACACGAAGAATAGGATAGGGAACCCGGGCACCAGGCGCCAGCTCAGGACGACGTAGCCCACCGTGAGGAGCAGGAAGGCGCCGAAGATCACGGACATGGGGAAATCCCCCCGGCCGGGCGGCGTCAAAGGCCTGGACGAACCGGTACCGGCGTCTGATCCTTCGCGCCTCGCTCCGCCGGACCGTTTTCTGAGACCGGACAGGATGCTCCATCCACCGATCAGCGCGACGGCGAATCCCGTACCGATGCGAACGCTCATCCAGAAATCGATATCGTTGACGAGCGTGGTCTGGATGGCGTCCATGCCCGGCGACCAGGTGCGCAGGATCCCGAAATCGTAGAGCAGCGGGTTGACGACCACGGTAAGCAACGCGCCGATGGCGGAACCGACCACGATCCAGAAGGGCAGCACGAACCCCGTCAACACCGGCCCCAGTCCCAGTTCAACCGCCATGGCCGCGGCGGGCAGAATGTTCTCCGTGTTGCGCGTCAGGTCGGCGAAAGGAATGGGAATCAGCGTGATCGGCTCTGCCAGCAGCGCGCCCGTGACGGCCGGTATGCCGATGTAGAACGCGCCGAAAACGAGTCCCAGCATGGCCCCGATGCTGAAGGCGCGCCAGCGCCACGATTCCTGTCCCGCGGAACTCTCCGCCAGGGCCGTGGCGCCCTCCGCCTGGATCGGGGCGAGGGGGAAGGGCAGCCGTTCCACGTCGGCCGTTACACGGAAAAGTCCGTAACCCAGGGTGAAAGCGCTCGCCCGGTTAAAGATGTGGAGCACGGCGATGAGCATGATCGGCACCAGCCATTCCCCGTGCAGCAGCGTGCGCAGTACGATGGCTTCGGAATCCGCGCCGGGAGAGATCCAGGAGGGGATCTGGTCATCGATGCCGAAGGCCCGGGCACCGGGGGACTGGACGAAATACTGGTACCAGATGAGTTGGGCGAAGGGACCGCCGGACAGCGCCAGCCCCACGCCGGCGGTGAGGCTGGCCGCCACGTAGTAAAGCATGTAGATTTCCTGGCGGCTGAGCGTGGTGAAGGACCGGCGCGCGACTTCGATGAACAGGATGATCGTGGTCCATTCCGCCGCAGGCCCGAGGCTCTGCCCCGCGATCAGGTTCAGATAGATAGAGCCCGGGATCATGAACAACCCAAGAAAGACGATCCCGATGACCGTCTTTACATTGAACCCCTCCTCGTAGACCTGGGGATGGTCGGAAAAGGCGGAGGCTGACAGGTCGTCCTTGACGAGGGTCATGCCCTGGCGCTTTCGTTGGGGTTATGGATCCGCGGAGGGTTCGGCGTCGGGCAGTTTGAGCCAGACGTCAGTGACGCTGAAAAACCTGCCCGAGACGTGGCGGATCTCCTCGGAGTTGCGGACCAGTCTCAGGCCGTCGAACGTAAAGCGGTCCTCGTACTGCTGGTTGTCATCAGTCACGAAGTAGAACACGTTGTCCAGCACGCTCCAGCGTCCGTTCTGGATATTGACCGTCGTGGAATCCGATACGATGGTCGTATCGACCTGGCCGTACCGGCCGTCGGTACTTAGGCGGAGGCGTCCGCGTACCAGCGGGGGTACCAGCACGATCCGTTCTTCCGTTCTGCCGGAATCCGTCTGTATGGTGGTGTTGACCGTTCGGCTTTCGAGATCGTAGTTTCCCACGAGGGGCCTGGCCACGTTGCCGGGACCGACTGCATCCGCGCTGCACCCCGCAATCAACACGCTGAAGAGCACACCGTAACTCAGTATCTGCTTGATCAAGGTTATCTCCGGCGGGTAGACCATAGAATGGCGTCACGGAATGGCGCCACGGGATGGCGTACGGCATGGTGCAAAGTTCGATGTATTCCGGCGACGATGCGAACCGGTTTCGCACGTTCGGATCACCGCTCCGGGACGATTGAGATTATAGGCAAGCCCCCTGTGAACGTCAAGCGATTACAGGTTCCCCCCGGGCGGCATATTTCGCTTGACGTTTACCGGCCCGCGGATTAGAAGTGATGGGCATTTGGCAGGTGGAACTCCCGTGGCTGCATGGAGACGAATCACGAGGCTGCGGCAGGAGGCCTGGAAGCGCGTTCCGCCGCGGCATCGACGCGGTGGACCTTACTTTCCTGTAACGGTAAAGTGACCGCACTCTAGAGGCGAAATCCCATGACGGCGCTCAAGGCGGGCATCATCGGATGCGGCAACATCAGCAGCGTGTATTTCGAGGCGGGACGCAAGTTCGAGGCTTTCGACGTGGTCGCCTGCGCCGACATGATCCCGGAACGGGCGCGGGCCAAAGCCGCCGAATACGAAGGCGTGGAAGCCCTTACGGTGGAAGCCCTGCTTGACGATCCCTCCATCGAGATCGTCATCAACCTGACCATTCCCGCCGCCCATGCCGAAATCGCCCGGGCCGCGCTGGAACATGGCAAATCGGTGTATTCGGAAAAACCCATGGCGATCCGTAAGGAAGACGGCCGCGCCTTGCTCGATCTCGCGAAGCGCGCCGGCAAGCTGGTGGGCGGGGCGCCCGACACCTTCATGGGCGCCGGCATACAGACCTGCAGGAAGCTCATCGACGACGGCTGGATCGGCGAACCCGTGGCGGCCACGGCCTTCATGCTGAGTGCGGGGCACGAAAGATGGCATCCCGATCCCGCCTTCTTCTACAAGCCCGGCGCCGGGCCCATGCTGGACATGGGGCCGTACTATGTCACGGCCCTGGTCAATCTGCTGGGACCAGTCGCCCGGCTTACGGGCGCTACGCGCATCACCCACCCCGTGCGCACCATAACGAGCGAGCCCCTTCGCGGCGGACAAATCGAGGTCGAGGTACCCACGCACCTGGCGGGCCTGCTCGAGTTCGAAAGCGGCCCAGTCGGGACGATCGTGACCAGTTTCGACGTATGGCACCATGAGCTGCCCTGCATCGAGATCTACGGATCGGAGGGCTCCCTGAGCGTGCCGGATCCCAATTCCTTTGGCGGGCCCGTGAAACTGCGCCGCGGCGGCGCGGAAAACTGGACCGAGATGCCCCTGAGCCACGGTTACGAGGAGCAGAGCCGCGGCCTGGGCGTGGCGGACATGGTCTACGCCTTGCGCTCGGGCCGCCCGCACCGGGCCAGCGGCGAACTCACCCGCCACGTGCTGGACGTCATGCTGTCCATCGAGGAATCGTCGGAATCGGGACGGCACATCTCGCTGGAAAGTACCTGTGCCCGGCCGGCCCCGTTGCCGCTCGGGCTGGCACCTTATACGCTGGATCCTTAGCCCTGTACGCTGGATCCCTGGCCCTGTACGGTGGATCCCTGGCCCCGTGCCTGGATCCCTGACCCTTCCCTGGTTCCCTGGCGGAACCGGCAAGGAAAGTGGATACTAAAACCATGCCCGAGTACCCCGTAAGAACCCTGTCCGATCTGCTGCCGCGCCTCGAAAGGCTGATGGGCCGAATCGAAACGCTGGTCTCTGCCTACACGGAAGGGCGGAGCGGGCCGACCGGGCGAACCGGGCAGTCCGGCACGTCAGACGACGCGTTCGCCGGCTCCATCGCGTTCCGGTGGGGGAAGCGTGGAGAAAGGGGCTGCCTGGAACCGATCGTGCACCCCGACCTGGTGGACCTGGCCGATCTCTTCGGCCTTGACCGCGAGATCGGGATCCTGGAGCGGAACACCCGCCAGTTCGTGCGGGGGATGCCCGCGAACAACGTGCTGATCTGGGGCGAGCGCGGAACCGGCAAGTCTTCGGTGGTGAAGGGCCTCCTGGCCCGGTTCGCCGGCGAGGGCCTGCGCATGATCGAGGTCCGCCGGCAGGACCTGACGGATCTGCCCGAGATCGTCGAACTACTGTGGGACCGGCCCGAGCGTTTCGTCCTGTTCTGCGACGACCTGTCCTTCATGGAAGACGAATCCATTTATCTCGAGCTCAAGGCGCTCCTCGAGGGCAGTCTTACCGCACGGCCCGACAACGTGCTCGTCTACGCCACGTCGAACCGCAGGCACCTGATGCCGGAGAAGCTCGCCGACAACACCTTTCGGTTCAGTCCGGACGACGATGAAATCCACCCCCAGGAAACCGTGGATGAGAAGGTCTCGCTGAGCGACCGGTTCGGACTGTCCATCGGTTTCTACCGGATCACCCAGGACACCTATTTCCGGATCGTCCGCCATCTCGCCGATCAGCGCGGTCTCGACATGGACGCGGGACTGCTGAGACGGGAATCCCTCCGGTGGCTTCAGCGCGCCAGCGGCCGTTCCGGCCGGGTGGCGCGGCAGTTCGTGGACGATCTCGAGGGACGATTCAAACTGGGCGAATTACCGTAGATTCGGGGCCGGTCCAAACTGGGCGAACCGCTGTAATTTCCGACCCGCCACGATATTTCGGAAACCGCATTTCTTTCCCGCTTGACACGTTATTTTGCACGGCCTAATTATGTAGATTGGATTTTTCTCGATAACCGCTTATTGAACCCGTGTGTAGCCGGGTGCCCGGTTTTGCGGCTATTTCGATTTCGCAGTCAACAGTTCAAAGTAAACAGCAAAGGAGTGTGTCTTGCACGCATTCGATTACGCCACGCCTGAAAGCGTGGCCGATGCGGTCGTGATGCTCAGCGATCATGGGAAAAACGCCTGTGTGCTCGCGGGCGGTACGGACCTGATCGTTCAGCTCCGGGAGAACCGCAGGCGGACCGACCTCGTGGTGGACGTCAAAAGCATCGCGGAGTTGAACGCGTTGTCCTACGACGCCGCGACGGGCCTCACGATCGGGGCGGCCGTACCCTGCTACCGGATCTACGGAGACGCGGAAATCGCCGCGGCCTATCCGGGACTCATGGACGCGGCCAGACTGGTGGGCGGCACGGGGATCCAGGGCAGGGCCAGCCTGGGTGGGAACCTGTGCAACGCCTCCCCGGCGGGTGATACGATTCCCCCCATGATCGTCCTTTCCGGCGAGGCGGAAATCGCCGGTCCGAACGGGACGCGGAAAGTGGCCGTGGAAGACTTCTGCACGGCCCCCGGCCGTACCGTGCTGGAGGACGGCGAGTTCCTGGTGTCGCTCCATTTCCCGGCACCGGCACCGAACTCCGGCGCCTTCTACCGCCGCTTCATCCCCCGCAACGAGATGGACATCGCCGTGGTTGGCGTCGGCGCGTCCGTCGTGCTCAGCGAAGACCGGTCCTCGTTCGTGTCGGCGCGCATCGCCGTCGGCGCCGTGGCACCGACGCCCCTCTTCGTGCGGGAGGCCGGGGACGCCCTGGCCGGACAGCCCGTTTCCGACGAATCGATTGGGCGGGCGGCCGACCTCGCCCGCGACGCGGCCCGGCCCATCAGCGACATGCGGGGCACCGCCGAATACCGCAAGCATCTGACCAGCGTATTGACGCGCCGGGTTGTGGAAGGCGCGGTTCAACGAGCCAAGGAGTAGCCGTCGATGTCGAAAAAAGTACATGTACAGACCACCATAAACGGGGAAGCCGTCGATTTCCTCTGCGAACCGCGCAACAGCCTGCTCGAAGTGCTCCGCGACGACCTGGATCTCACCGGCGCCAAGGAAGGGTGCAATAACGGCAACTGCGGGGCGTGCAACGTGATCATGGACGGCAGGCTGGTCAACTCCTGCTGCGTGCTGGGAGTCGAAGCCGACGGGTGCGAGATCACGACCATCGAAGGCATCGGGTCCGCCGCCAACCTCCATCCGCTGCAGCAGAAGTTCCTGGAGCACGCGGCGCTGCAATGCGGAATCTGCACGCCCGGATTCATCGTTTCCGCCAAGGCGCTGCTGGACGAGAACCCGAACCCCACAGAAGACGAGGTGCGTTACTGGCTGGCCGGCAACCTGTGCCGCTGCACGGGGTACGACAAGATCGTCCGTGCGGTCCTGGACGCCAGGAACGGCGCCTGACCGGTCGGTTCATGGACCGGCTGAAGTGATCTGAAAGCAATGACTCAACGGAGGGAACAGACGTGTCACAAAACGGACATAAGGTCATCGGCACCCGCCCGATTCGCCACGACGGGGTGGACAAGGTCACCGGCCGGGCGATCTACGGCGCCGATATCCAGCTGACGGGACTGCTGCACGGCGCCATCAAGCGCAGCCCCCATCCCCACGCGCGTATCAAAAACATCGATACCAGCCGCGCGGAAGCCCATCCGGGCGTGCGGGCCGTCGTTACCGCCCACGACCTCCCGCAGATCGCGGACAAGCTCGCCGACCTCGGGGAGGCGATCGTCAACCTGCGCGACGCCAGCAATAACGTGCTGGCCTACGGCAAGGTCCTGTACAAGGGGCATGCCGTCGCCGGCGTGGCGGCGATCAACCTGCACGTTGCGCAGGAAGCGGTGGAACTGATCGACGTGGAATACGAAGTGCTGCCCCACGTCACAAGCGTGCTGGAGGCCATGGAGGACGGCGCGCCGATCCTGCACGAGGACATGAAAACCACGTCCATGGGCGAGGAGACGGACAAGGTCAGCAATATCGCCAACCACTTCCAGCACAAGATGGGCGAACCGGACGACGGTTTCGCTGAAGCCGACGTGGTGATCGAACGGGAGTTCACGACCCAGACCGTCCACCAGGGCTATATCGAGACCCATAACGCCACGGCCCACTGGAACGAAGAAGGCCAGCTCACGATCTGGACGAGCACGCAGGGCGCCTTCTCGGTACGGGACCAGATGGCCGAAATCCTCCAGATGCCCGTTTCGAAGGTCAAGATCGTGCCCCTCGAGATCGGCGGCGGCTTCGGCGGCAAGATCTCCGTCTACCTGGACCCGGTCGCGGCGCTGCTGTCGAAGCGGACCGGTCACCCGGTGAAGATGACGATGACCCGCGACGAGGTCTTCGAGGGGACGGGCCCGACGCCGGGCTCCTACCTGAAGGTCAAGATGGGCGCCACCAACGACGGCCGGCTCACGGCCGCCACGGCCTACATGGCTTACGAGGCTGGCGCTTACCCCGGCTCGCCGGTCGGCGCGGGCGCGGGCTGCATTTTCACGCCCTACGACATACCCAATGTCCAGATCGACGGGTACGACGTATGCGTGAATAAGCCCAAGACGAACGCCTATCGTGCGCCGGGCGCCACCAACGCGGCCTACGCCACCGAAACCGTCGTGGACGAGATCAGCGAGAAGCTCGGCGTGGACCCGCTCGAGTTCCGGGTGAAGAACGGCGCGAAGGAAGGCACCCGCCGGGCCGACGGTCCCGTGCACCCGCGCATCGGCTGCATCGAGACCACGGAAGCCGCCCTCAACAGCGAACACTACCGGTCTTCCCTCGCCAGGTCGGGGAACGGCAAGGTCCGTGGCCGGGGCGTCGCCTCGGGTTACTGGTTCAACTTCAACGGAGGACGATCGGCCATCTCCGTCAGCATCAATCCCGATGGAACGATCAACATGCTGGAGGGTTCCACGGATATCGGCGGCACGCGGGCGTCCATCGCCATGCAACTGGCCGAAACCATCGGCCTCGAGGCCACCGACATCAAGCCCTACGTCGTGGACACGGACTCGATCGGCTATACCGACGTGACCGGCGGCAGCCGCACGACCTTCGGTACCGGCTACGCCGCCCACGCCACGGGCCAGGCGCTTATCCGGGAGATGAAGGAAAGGGCGTCCAAGCTCTGGGACGTACCCGCCGACGCCATCGACTTCGAGGACGGTGTCTTTTCCTACCGGGATGACGCCGAGAAGCGGGGCAGCTTCAAGGAACTGGCGACCCAGGCCGGCGATGCCGGCGGTCCCGTGGTCGCCCAGGTCAGTACGAATCCCGACGGCAGCGGAGGCGGCGCCTTCGCCACCCACGTCGTGGACGTGGAAGTCGACCGGGAAACGGGCAAGGTGGATATACTCCGGTATACCGCGGTGCAGGACGCCGGGACGGCCATTCACCCAAGCTACGTGGAAGGCCAGATGCAGGGCGGCGTGGTGCAGGGCATCGGTTGGGGACTGAACGAGGAGTACATATACAACGACGAAGGTTCCATGACCAATGCCAGTTTCCTGGACTACCGCATGCCCACGACCCTCGACCTGCCCATGATCGAGACCATTATCGTGGAAGTGCCCAACGAGTCCCATCCCTACGGCGTCCGGGGCGTCGGCGAAGTACCGATCGTACCGCCGCCGGCCGCCCTCGCCAACGCCATCTACAATGCGACGGGCGTGAGGCTGCGCGACCTGCCCATGTCGCCGCCCCGGGTCCAGAAGGCCCTGGCGGAGAACGGCGGGTAGGCGCGGAGCTGGGAAGCGTTTTGAAGGGAAGACGCTGAAGGGAAGACGCAAAGGGCGGGAGAAGGAGTTTCCCGCCCTTTTGCTTTAGTTGAAAGTCTTGCCGGATCCCGATCTTTCTGAGCGAACCTGACTTCCTGAAAAACCACATAGCAACGGAAGCCGATCCATGGCCACCATCTACATCCCGTCCCTCATGCGCGATCTGACCGGCGGCAAGGAGATCATCCAGGTCGAAGGGGCTGACATGCGCCAGATCATCGCCAACCTCGAGGCGGCCTACCCGGGCTTTAAGCAGAGACTGCTGGAGGAAGGAACACAGCGGATAAAACCCAACATCGCGGTCATGATCGATGGCCGGAACGCCCGCCGCATCCTGCTCGACAAGGTGAACGAGAAGAGCGAGATCCACTTCCTGCCGGCGATCAGCGGGGGGAGTTAAGGGGGAGTTTACAGCTTGCGGTTCAGCTTGAGCAGGTGATCGACGGTCAGTACCTTGTTGGCCGCGGGATCTCGTTGGCCGGCCGACTTCCGATTCGCCGGTTTCTTTCTCCGGTTCTTGCGTGAGACTACCTTCCCTGACGCTTCCGTCTTCCCGGTCGCAACCGTCTTCCCTGAGCCTTCCACTTTCGGGGTCGCGTCCGCACTATCCGATTTTTCCGCCTTCCCTTCCGCACTCGTTTGCGCCGCTGACTCTACATTTCTTCCGTCGGCCCGACCATCCTGCCCACGCTTCGATGGCCGGCGCCTTCGCCGGCGCTCGGGTTTCCCGTTGGCCCGTTCCTTGCCCTCCCGCATCGACAGCGAGATCCGGTTTCGTTCATGGTCCACGCCGAGTACCCGTACCTCGACCAGTTGCCCCACCTTGACGGCTTCGCCGGCATGTTTTACATAACGGTCCACGAGCTGGCTGATGTGCACGAGCCCGTCGAGATGAACTCCGACGTCCACGAAGGCGCCGAAGTTCGTGACGTTGGTCACGACGCCGTTGAGCCGCATCCCCTCCTTGACTTCATCGATGCTATTTACCCCTTCGGTGTACTGAACGGGCTTGAACTCCTCGCGGGGGTCGCGCCCGGGCCGCGCCAGTTCTTCCAGGATATCTTCGAGCGTAGGCAGCCCCACGATATCGTTCACGTAGGTATCAAGCTCGATACGGCCGCGGACTGCTGAATCGTCCATAAGCTCCTTGACGCTGCAACTTTGATCGGAAGCCATCCGGTCTACGATTTCGTAGCTTTCGGGGTGCACGGCACTGGCGTCCAGGGGGTTCTCACCGTTCCCGATCCTCAGGAAACCCGCGGCCTGCTCGAAGGCCCTCGGACCGAGGTTCGGCACCTGCTGCAGATCCGTCCTCGAAGCGAAGGGACCCGCTTTCTCCCGATGGGCCACGATGTGCTTCGCCAGCGCGGGCCCGATGCCGGAGACGTAGGAAAGGAGTTGTGCGCTCGCCGTGTTCACCTCGACGCCAACGTTGTTCACACAGCTCGTCACCACGTCGTCCAGGCTTTTCTTCAGCGAGGCCTGGTCGACGTCGTGCTGGTACTGCCCGACGCCGATAGACTTGGGATCGATCTTGACCAACTCGGCCAGGGGATCCATGAGCCGGCGGCCGATGGAGATCGCCCCGCGCACCGTGACGTCCAGCCGCGGGAATTCCTGCCGGGCTTCGGCCGACGCCGAATAGACCGACGCGCCGCTTTCGTTCACAAGCACGATGGACGGATCCCCTTCAAGTTCGATCGTACGGAGGAACTGGGTGGTCTCCCGGCCGGCCGTCCCGTTGCCCACGGCGATGGCATCGAAGTCGTACTGCTCGTGCAGGGACCGCACGGTCCGGGCTGCCCTTTCCTTCTTCTTGTCCCCGGAATGGGGAAATATGCTGGCGCGATCCAGCAGTTTGCCCTGCTCGTCGAGGCAAACGACCTTGCAGCCCGTGCGAAAACCGGGGTCGATTGCCATGATGCGGCGCCGGCCCAGGGGAGGCGCCATCAAAAGCTCCCGCAGGTTCCGCGCGAATACGAGGGTCGCCTCCTGCTCGGCTTTCTGCCTGACAAGAGACCTCAGCTCCGTTTCGAGGGAGAGCGAGAGCAGGCGGCGGTAACCGTCGGTAACGGCCAGGCGGACCTGACCGGACGCGGGACCTTCTCCTTTGACGAACTGCTCCTCGAGTCGCGCGATCGCCTCGCCTTCCGGCGGGGCAATGGTCATGCGCAACACATCTTCTTTCTCGCCGCGCCGCATGGCGAGCACACGGTGGGAAGGCGCTTTCACCGCCGGTTCGGACCAGTCGAAATAGTCCCGGAACTTGATCCCCGACGATTCCTTCTCCGCGACTACCGTGGACCGGATGACCGCCTTTTCGTGGAACAGCCGGCGCAGGGCCGACCGTGCCGTCGTGTCCTCGTTGATCCATTCGGCGATGATGTCGCGCGCGCCGGCCAGGGCGTCTTCGGCGGTTTCGACTTTCTTCTCCGGGTCGACGAAGGCCGCAGTCTCCGCTTCCAGGTCCATTTCCTCCTGCCGGAAGATACGCTCTGCGAGAGGTTCCAGGCCCCGCTCCCGGGCGGCCGTGGCCCGCGTGCGCCGTTTCGGCCGATAAGGGAGGTAGGTATCTTCCAGTACAGTCAGGGTTTCCGCGGCGCGTACCTTCGATTCCAGCTCGTCCGTGAGCAGGGCGCGGTCCTTCAGCGAGGCAAGGATCGAGGTCCGGCGCTTCTCCAGTTCCCGGAGCTGGCCGATCCGGTCGCGGATCGCCGTAACGGCCACTTCGTCGAGCGAACCGGTCCTTTCCTTGCGGTAACGCGCGATGAAGGGCACCGTGGCTTCTTCGTCCAGCAGGCGCGCTACGGCTTCCACCTGCTCGGGCCGGATCCCAAGTTCACCGGATATCTTCGTGATGTGCGTGTCGTCACTCATGTAAGTTATTGACCTCGCCCGCCGGCTCAATCACCCAGGATCTCCTTCAGGCGCCGGGCTACCCGTTCCGGTTCACCCGCCTTCAGGCAGACCGGACCGAAGAGCACGATGCCTTCGGACACTCTCCCGGTATTGACCTGGATGGGAGGATCGCCCGCCTGCAATTCGAGGACCACGTCCAGGGCGGTCTTGCCCGCCACGGATTCGTCCAGTTTCAGTACGGCCATCGGTACCTCGCTGGGCCTGCTGTCGGTATCGATCGTGAACCGGCCCCCGGGAATAGCCCCCGTGGCGGAGACGAGTTCGACCATGCGGTCCCGCCACGCCGCGGCGCGCGCGTCCAGATGTTCACCGGCAAAGCGCTCCATCGCGGTCAGCAGTCCCACGATCTGTTCCTTGCCGACCTTGCAGGGTCTCCCGATGCCGTGATGGGGCGCGCCGGGCAGGATCGACTTGTCGATGAGGGATTCCGGTGGATTCCACTGTGGCTTCAGTACGTCCATGTCCAGGTGTTGAAGCGCTACGCACATGATGAGGTCCCGGCGGCCGCAGAGAATGCCGGAACCCTGGGGACCTCCGATGGCCTTGCCGCCGCTGAAGGCCACAAGGTCGGCCCCCTGCGATATGTAAGCCTGAAGGTTCGACCGTGGCGGCAACTGCCCGGCGGCATCGACGATCACCGGTACGCCGCGGGCGTGGGCGACTTCGACGACTTCCTCCAAAGGCGGCAGGGAACGGGGATGGGCGACGTAGCACACGGCAGCCGTGCGCTCCGTGATGGCATCGGCGATCTCCCATGCTTCGGTGTCCCGCACGCCGGCCCCGCTGTACCGGTCCGCGATCCCTACCTCCACGAGCTTTACGCCGACGGACCGGATCGCGTGGTCGTAGAAATTCCGCTGGCTGCGGGACATGATGACTTCATTCTTCATGCCCTCCGTGTCCGGCAGCCGGTTCATCTTGCCGGGGTCCGGGCCGGTAACGCAGGCCGCGGTGCCCAGGAGGAGTCCCGCGGCCGCGCCGGAGGTGACGTATCCCGCTTCCGCTCCGGTGATCTCCGCGATCACCGCGCTCGCGCGGGCCTGGAGTTCGGCGATGTCGACGCAGTACTGTGATGCCTCACGCATGGCGTCGGCGACTTCGGGATCCATGATGCCGCCGCTGAGACGGGTGGACGGACCCGAAGCGTTGATGATCGGCCGGACGCCGATGCGTTCGTAGATGTTGGGCATGCAGAACCCTGGCATGAATCGAAGGATGTTGTTACGAAAGCGCCACTAATCCTATTACATCGATCCGTGGTTTGCAACCTGTTTTTTCGCCGTGACGGCCGGTGCGCTCCGATCCGCCAGTAATGAATTGACTTGGCCCATCGTCAGGGGTACTTTATACGGGCGGAAATGCCATCGCGGTGTGGCGCCGAACCCCATGCCGGTCCCCGTACCGATCCGAAACTTTTCCAGACTGTAACCCAATGGCTCACAAAGACTTAAATTCGTTCGTCGATCTGCTTGGAGAAGAAGGGGAGTTAAAGGAGATCTCCGTGGAGATCGATCCCGAGCTGGAGATCAGCGCCATCGCGGACCGCGTGGTCAAGCAGAACGGGCCGGCATTGCTCTTCACCAACGTAAAGGGCCATTCCGGCATACCGGTGCTTATCAATACCTTCGGGTCGAAACGCCGAATGGAGCTCGCTCTGGGTACGGATGACCTGGACGACATCGCGGCCGAAATCGCCGACCTGATCAATCCCCAGGTACCCGCCTCCCTCGCGGGAAAACTGCAGCTCTTGCCCCGGCTTGCCCGGTTGAAGGATACCCAGAGCAGGACCGTGCGCAATGGCCCCTGCCAGGAGTTAGTCGAGACGGACACGGCGTCTCTCGAGAACATTCCGGTCATAAAGTGCTGGCCAGGTGATGGCGGAAGGTATATCACCTTTCCCCAGGTCATCACGAAACACCCCGTAAAGGGCACGCGAAACGTGGGCATGTACCGGCTCCAGATATTTGACGGGAAAACCCTGGGACTTCACTGGCAACGGCACAAGGGCGGCGCACATCACTACCGCGTCGCGGAAGAGATGGGCGAGCGGCTGGAAGTCGCCATCGTGCTCGGACCCGATCCGGAAACCATGTACGCCGCGACGGCGCCCCTGCCCGACGAGATCGATGAGTACATGCTGGCCGGATTCCTTCGCAGGCAACCGGTCCAACTGGTGAAGTGCCACACGGTGGACCTGGAGGTGCCGGCCAACGCCCAGATCGTCCTGGAAGGCTATGCCGAACCCCACGAACGGCGCGTGGAAGGGCCTTTCGGAGATCACCAGGGCTACTACTCGCTGCCCGACGAGTACCCCGTGTTCCACCTCACCGCCATCACGCGGAGAGAAGACGCCATCTACCCGACGACCATCGTCGGGCCGCCGCCGCAGGAAGACGGGTGGCTCGGGAAGGCCACGGAACGCATCTTCCTCCCGCTGCTCAAGACCACCCTGCCGGAAATCGTGGACATCGACCTGCCCGTCGAAGGCATATTCCACAACCTGGCGATCGTGTCCATCGACAAGCGCTATCCGGGCCATGCCCGGAAGGTGATGCACGCCCTCTGGGGCCTGGGCCAGATGATGTTCACCAAGGTGATTATCGTGGTGGACAGGGACGTGGACGTGCATGATATGCGGGAGGTCGTCTGGCGGGTCGGCGTTGCCATCGATCCTAAGCGGGACCTGCTGATCAGTGAGGGGCCCTGCGACGTCCTGGATTTCGCCGCGCAGACCGCCGACGTGAGCGGCAAGCTGGGCATCGACGCCACCGAGAAATGGCCGGACGAGGGATTCGACCGGGGTTGGCCGGAAATCCTGCGCATGCCCGAAGAAGTCGACCGGCGCATCGACAAGCTCTGGCCGGAACTGGATCTGTAACCCGGTCGAGGCTGGCGATGGACGACCCGTTTCGATCCACCGGTTACGGTTCCGGCGTATCCTGAGTCCGCAAGCGCAACTTAGTCTTGCGGGACCCTTCCGGTTTAGTTTAATTACACAACATTTATAGTCTAGCACTACAGTTCATAATCAGGTTTTGCCGGCTGCCCTCATTTACCTGAGGGTTCGTGCCGTCCTACGGGCATCCAGGCAGGAAGGGAGGATCCATGTTTTTCGTAGTCTCAGCGACACATAAGGCAGAAATGGCACAGGAAAGGCAACGTCTGCAAGAGTCATTTGCCGCCTACATTCACGATCCCACCCATCATCCCGATGTGACGATACACCATGGCGGGCAAACGCTCAACGAGGGTGACCGGTCCGTCACCGGTTTTGTCCTCGTGCTCGAGGCGCCCTCGATCGAAGTGGCACGGTCATTCGTCGACGGCAGTCCCTATGCCCAGGCGGGCACCTTCGCCGAGTCTCACGTCCGCCCATGGAACTGGTTGACCGGACGGCCCGGCTGAGCGCATCGTAGCGCCGCTTAATCCAGGTCCGTTCCACGGTGGATTCCGTGCATTGCCAGGCATTAGATAAACCGGTATGCGCATACCGGCCAGGGGAGTTCCGTGAGCAGCCGTGACGCGCAAAGCGCTTCCAATGTTCAATACGAACCCCACGAGCATCCTCCGGCGCTTGTGTCTCTGGGAAGCGGCCTGCAACTGGTCGTTCTCGGCATTACAAGCATCATCTTCATCCCCACCATCATCATCCGGGCCAGCGGCGGAACCGAGGCGTACCTTTCCTGGGCCGTGTTCGGCGCCGTCGCCGTAAGTGGGATCTGCACGGCGCTGCAAGCCGTCAGGTTCAGCCGGATCGGTGCGGGATACCTCCTCTTCATGGGTCCCGCCGGAGCCTTTATCGGGGTCTGCGTCAGTGCCCTCGTCGAAGGCGGTCCGGCGCTGCTCGCCACCCTGGTTGTCGCATCGTCGCTCGTCCCGATCGTGATATCTATGCGCCTGGCCCTGTTCAGGCGGCTGCTCACACCGACCATCGTCGGTACCGTGAACATGTTGATACCGGCGACCGTGCTGCCGGTCGTGTTCAGCCGCCTGGCCGACGCGCCGCAAGACGCCGCGCTAAGCGCACCGCTCACCGCGGTGGCCACGGGTCTGGTCATCGGCGGCATTTCCCTCACCGCCGGTGCCACGCTGCGTTTGTGGGCTCCGCTCATCGGGGTGATCGTGGGGTCGGTCATCGGCGGATCGATGGGTCTCTATGACTTCGGCCTGATCGCCCGGGCTCCGTGGATCGGTTTGCCGGAGGGCGGATGGCCGGGTATCGGTTACGACCTTGGATCGGCCTTCGTGGGACTGCTGCCTGCCTTCGCTTTCGTGGCCCTCATCGGCGCTATCCAGACGATTACTGGTGCCGTCGCCATCCAGCGCGTGTCGTGGCGCCGGCCGAGAGCCGTGGACTACCGGGCGGTGGAGGGTGCGGTGACGGCGGACGGTATCGGCAAACTGCTGTCAGGCGTTGCCGGGATCGTGCCGACTCAGACCATCGGCGTCAGCGTACCGACCGTTGAGCTGACCGGGGTCGCAGCCCGCCGCGTGGGCATCATAGCCGCCGGCGTGCTGATCGTGCTGGCGTTCCTGCCCAAGTTCCTCGCCATGATCCTGGCAATTCCCAGCGCGGTCGTGGTCGCCTATCTGACCGTCGTGCTCGCATTGACCTTCGTCCGCGGGATGACCGAGGTGGTGCAGGGCGGGATCGACCATCGCAAGGCGCTGATCGCCGGCGTTGCCTTCTGGGTCGGCGTCGGCTGCCAGAACGACCTCCTGTTCCCCGAGGTGCTCGCGGTGCTGGGCGGCGGCCTGCTGGCGAACGGCATTACGGCCGGAGGTATCATGGCGATCCTCATGACCCTGTTTCTGGAAGCGACGGCCCCGCGCAGCAGCCGGATCGAAGTGGAGCTCGACCTGTCCGTGCTGCCGAAGATCAGGGCGTTCCTCGAGGCGTTCGCAACCCGCAACGGCTGGGGACCGGAGATGGTCGGCCGTCTCGACGCCGCCAGCGAGGAGACGTTGCTGACGCTGATCGAGCAGGACGAAGGCCGGGAGCGCAGTGAGCGGCGGCGCCTGCTTCTGAAGGCGCGCAGGGAAAGCGGCGGCGCCGTCCTTGAGTTCATTGCCGCGGCGGGCGAGGAGAACGTTCAGGACCGGATCGGACTGCTGACGGACCGGCCCGACGACGTGTTGATGGAGCGGGAAGTCTCGCTTCGGCTGTTGCGGCATATCGCGTCCTCCGTCCGCCACCAGCAGTTCCACGACACGGATATCGTTACCGTCCACGTAAAAACACCCGAAACGGGCCGGGAAAACCGTTAGGCCCGCAACCGGGAAAACCGTTAGGCCCGCAACCGGTAAGCGGTTGGTAGAAGCGCCGAAGCCAGATCGGGAAGTCCCTGACCGCACCGGCGACGCAAATCATGAGACACGAAGGATGAAACTCGAAAAAGCGGGCGAGGCGGAAGGCGCCTGCGTACCAAAAATCGCCGGCGTTCCGGGCGAAGCCGGCGTTCCGGGCGAAGCCGGCGTTCCGGGCGAAGCCGGCGTTCCGGGCGAAGCCGTGGCACCCGTCAGTCCACCGACGCATGAAACAGAATTCGAACGGGCCTGGACCGACCCGGGCAACACCCGAATCGAGCTGGCTCCCGTCGATATCAACAGGACCCTGGCCCGTTATTACCGCACGAGCAAACCGCTCTCATTTACCCGAACCATGCTGTGGGACATGGAGACAAAAAAGGCGTTCCGGCCCGATCTCTATATCCCTTCTGTAGTTAAGCAAGGAAGTTCCCAATATTGGAATCGGCAGGATTCGGCCGATGGCGCCGAATCCTTCGTGCGATGCTCGCGGCAGCGCCTCTGGCTTGTGCCGTCGGAGCACGGGTTGGTCCTCGAACGCGTATTCCTCAACCCCGGGCGGCAGCGCGTCACATTCATAGGGACGGCGGAACTGCTCGGCAGGGAAGGGAATCCGCTTCGGGCCAGCGAGGGACAGCCGCTCTTTCACGTTGAGCATTCCGTCGATGGCAGTGAATCGCGACCGCTCAACCTGTGGCGCATCGTTTACCTCACCGATGGACCAAGTCAGCAACTGATCGATCGATTCACGAGGACGAAGGACGTGTGGCTGCGGGAGTTCGTCGAAATCTACATCCGCAGGGACCTGAAGATCGAGCTGAACCGGAGGGAACTCCCCGGATGAAGATCCAGGACATCCGCCACGTGGGGTTGCTGTCACCCGCGATCGCGTCCCATGCAAGGTTCTACATCGAGGCCTGGGAACTCCTGTCGGTCGGAGAAGGCCGATCGACCGGAGAGGGCCGGCACGCGCAGTATTTCCACGGAGCGTCGGCCGATCACCATATTCTCAGTCTGCATGCGTCGGAACGGCGCGGGCTGCACCACCTGGCCTTCAGCGTGGACGGATGCGATGCGGTCGACGCGGCGGCCACCGAACTCGAAGGCCGGGGAATCACCTTCGTGGCCCATCCGGGCGACCTGGACAAACCGGGCGGCGGGTACGGGTTGCGGTTTCTGGACCCGGAAAATCGCTGCATTGAGCTGTCGGCCGCCGTGACCCGACACGCGAACGGAGGGTCCGACGAGCGCGATGGACCCGGTGAGCGTGATGGGTCCGACGAGTGCGATGGTCCCGGCGGGCGCGATGGGTCCGACGAGCGCGTGGCGCCCGACGAGTCTGATGGGCTCCGCCGGTTGTGCCACGTGGGTCTCAACACGGCGCGGTTCGATCAGATCGTGGCGTTTTACACCGATGTGCTCGGGTTCCGGGTTTCGGACTGGATCGAGGACCGGATGGTCTTCCTGCGAAGCGGCCGGAGACATCACGCCATCGTGTTCACCCGCGCGGATCACGCATCGGTCAACCACGTCGCGTACGGGATGTCCGGCGTGGACGCCGTGATGAGAAGGATCTCCAACCTTCGCGCCCTGGGGCGGGAACCCGACTGGGGACCGGGGCGCCACGGCCCGGGCAACAACATCTTCTGCTACTACACGGATCCGGCCGGATACGTGATCGAATGCTCCAGCGACCTGGTATACATCGAAGACGAAGTAACGCACGAACCCGCGGTGTGGCGACGGGGGCCGGAGACACTGGATTACTGGGGTACAGCCGGGGCACCCGATCCGGATGTTCGGAAGGCGATGGCCGGCGACCCGGATCCCGGCTGGACTGCGCAAGGTCTCGTCGAGGATTGACAGGGGGATGGACGAGGTGAATCTTATTGTGGAAACGGACCTGGAAGTGCATTATATGAGGGAAGTGTATGGCGGGTCGGCGTCTGTGGAAGGCGCCCGCCGGCTGAATCTGAACGACTCGTTTTGAGGAGACGGTTGTGTTCGAAGCATTGATTGCCGCAGCAGGACTGCAAGACATCCACGAAAAGGTCGAAGCGGGCGAGCGGCTTTCGGCCGACGACGGGAGGCGGCTGTACCGGAACGGAAACCTGCCCGCCATCGGCTACCTGGCCAACCTGGTGCGCGAGCGCATGCACGGCGACCGGGTGTACTTCGTGCGCAACCAGCACCTGAACTACACCAATATCTGCAACAAGAGTTGCCTGTTCTGTTCGTTTTACGCCCTGCCCAAAGACCCCGAGGGCTACGTTCTATCGCCCGACGACATACGGGAGCGCATGGAGACCTACGCCGAGATTCCCATCTCCGAGATCCACATGGTCGGGGGCGTGAACCCGAAGTTGCCCTACGACTACTACCTGGACATCGTCCGGGTGATCAAGGAAGTCCGGCCCGGGGTGTCCCTCAAGGCCTATACCATGATCGAACTCGAGCAGATCCGGAGAATCGGCAAGAAGTCCATGGCCGAGACCCTGGTGGACCTGAAAGAAGCCGGAGTGGACGCGCTGCCCGGCGGCGGTGCCGAGGTCTTCAGCGAACGGGTGCACGAGGAACTGTTCCAGGCCAAGTCGGATTCGGACAAGTGGCTCGAGACCGCGCGCGTCGCTCACGAGGTGGGCCTGCCGTCGAACGCCACCATGCTGTACGGTCACGTGGAGCAGACGGAGGAAAAGGTATACCACCTCATCAAACTGCGTGAACTGCAGGACGAGACGAACGGCCTGCTGGCCTTCATCCCCCTGTCCTGGCATCCTGAACGTACGGCGATCGAGCACCTGCCGGGACCGACCGGCCAGATGGACCTCCGGGAGATCGCGGTAGCCCGGCTCATGCTGGACAACGTGCCCCACATCAAGTCGTTCTGGATCATGAACACCCCGGCGGTGACGCAGGTATCGCTGTGGTACGGTGCGGACGACATGGACGGCAGCGTCCTGGAGTACGAGATCACACGAAACCCGATCACGGACCGCATGCAGGCCCTGACCCACACGCAGATGCTCGATATGATCAGCGAGTCGGGGCGGCAGCCCGTCGAACGCGACGCGCTCTACCATATCGTCGACCGGCCCGAAACAATCCGTCCGGCCTATATGGAGACCGCCAACGGGACAGAGGCTAACGAGGCAAAGACCGCTGCGGCTACCGCCGGGGCTGAGGCCGCCGGGGCAGAGGTCGCCGGGGCGAAGGCCGCCGCGACACCGAGCCAGGGTTAACCTACATGATCACCGATATCGCTCAAAAAGTCCTGTCCGGAACGCGGCTGACTGCCGAGGACGGGAGTCGACTGTTCCAGCACCCGAACGTCACCGAGCTGGGCATGCTGGCCGATCACGTGCGCCGGACCAGGCACCCCGAACAGGTGGTCACCTACAACATCGGCCGGAACATCAACTACACCAACGTGTGCTGGGTGCGGTGCAAGTTCTGCGCCTTCTACCGCCCGCCGGGCGACGGCGAAGGATATACGCTGCCGGACGAGGAGATCTTCGCAAAGGTCGAGGAACTGATCCGCGTCGGCGGAGATACACCGGAATCCTGCGAAATCCTCATGCAGGGCGGTTTGAACCCGAAGCTGAAGATCGACTACTACGAACGGCTCTTCTCGGAAATCACCCGGCGCTATCCCGCGGCCTATCTCCATTCGCTGTCCGTGGCGGAAATCGTCTATCTCGCCCATATATCGAGAATCACGGTCGAGGAAGCGCTGATTCGCCTGCGCGCGGCCGGCCTGAAATCCCTCCCGGGCGCCGGCGCCGAGATCCTGGATACCGAGGTGCGCGACGCCATCGCCTTCCGCAAGGAAACGGTGCAGGAATGGCTGGACGTCCACAGCCTGACCCACCGCCTCGGCATGAAGTCGACGGCCACCATGATGTTCGGATCGGTGGAAACCGTCGAACACCGGTTGAATCACCTCCTGCGGGTCCGGGAGGTGCAGGACGAGTCTCTGGCCCGTCATGACGGCTACTTCACCGCCTTCATCGCATGGAGCTTCCAGCCGGAGGGCACGGAACTGCCGGACACGCGAAAGGCGACCGGGTACGACTACCTGCGCACCGTGGCGATCGCCCGGCTCATGCTGGACAATATCGAGAATGTCCAGGCGTCCTATGTGACCCAGGGGCCCAAGATCGCGCAGATCGCCCTGGGTTACGGGGTGAACGATTTCGGCAGCACGATGATGGAAGAGAACGTCATCAGCGCCGGAGGCACGAGTTTCGTGATGCCTACGGTAGAGATCGAGCGCCTCATCAGCGACGCGGGATTCACGCCGCGACGGCGGAACACGCGTTACGAGTACGTTGAAAACGGCACGCCGGAAAAGCAGGAAGCCACCGCGTAATCGCGCGGGAAGCGGTGTCGGATACAACGGGCAGCGAATTCCGACGGCAGCGACTTCCGAGACGGCAACGACTTCCGTATGGCCAACAGCACCCGCATCTACGCCGTCAGTTTCCTGAATTCCCGGGCCTTGACCTATGGCCTGGAACACGGTGGGCAGGATCACGGATTCGAAATCCGCTACGATATCCCTTCGGTGTGCGCCAAGCAAGTGAAGGACGGCGGGGCCTCGGCGGGCGTCATTCCGAGCATCGAATATGCGCGCGCCGGGGGCGAATACTTCATCGTGCCGGAGATCGCCATCGCGTCTGACGGCCCGGTTGGCAGCATCCTCCTGTTCCACAGGGTACCGGTACACCGGATCCGCAAGGTGGCGATGGACGCAAGCTCCCGGACCTCGGTCGCCCTGGCGCGGATCGTCCTGGAGGAGAAGTACGGACTGGACTTCGAATCCTTCGACCATCCACCGGACGTCTCCGCGATGCTGGAAAGTGCGGACGCGGCCCTGGTCATCGGCGACCCGGCCCTGGAGTTTGCGGACCGGCCGGAACCGCGGCTCGACCTGGGGGAAGTCTGGCGGGAACTGACCGATCTCCCCTTCGTGTATGCTTTCTGGGCGGGCAAGGACGGCGGTCTCACCCCCGGTGAGGTCAAAGGGCTGATCGCGTCGAAGGAACAGGGCGTGTCCGCCCTGGACGAGATCGCCGAGTTGCACGCCGCGAACCGATCCCGGCCCTCGACTTTTTACGCGTCGTACCTGAAGGACAACCTGGCCTACGACCTGGGTGACCGCGAGCTAAGCGGGCTCATGGCGTTTTACAGCCTGGCCCATTCCCGCGGCCTGATCCCGGACGTGCCGGAACTGCGTTTCTATCCGCGTCAGTGAAGGAGATGACCATGCCATCGAAAACGACGGTCGGAATCGGTACGGGAAGCAACCGCCGGGAGAACGTGCGGACGGCCGTGGAACGCTCCGCCCCGCAACTGGCCTCGCTCATGCGTGAAGAGGTCATGCTCAAGCCCAATTTCCTCTCCGGCACGAACCCGTTGGTATGCACCCACCCGGACGCGGTCCGCGGCGTGCTGGACGTGATCATGACCCTGCCCGAAAAGCCCCGGCGGGTCCTGATCGCCGAGGGCGGCAACGAGACCGTACCCGGGGAGTGCTTCCGCCACATGGGGTACGCCGACATCCCGGACGAATACGACCTCCCCATCGAGCTGGTGGACCTGAACCAGGAGACACGATGGCGCAACACCCGGGTGTACATGGTGGACGGCACCTGGACCACGGCCAGAATGCCTCGTTCCGTACTGGACTGTCCCTGCGTCATCTCGGTCGCCGTGGCCAAAACCCATGATGGCGCCATGGTTACCCTGGCGCTGAAGAACCTCATCATGGGCACGATCCTGAAGAAGGACCGCATCAAGGTACACGGCTACACGACCCACCATGACCGGCGCCACCCCCAGGAGGCGCGGGCCCTCAGCAGGAACCTGATCCGTCTTGCCCGCCATCTCTATCCGCACTACAGCGTGGTGGACGGCACGGTGGGCATCCAGGGGAACGGTCCGGGCGGCACCGACACGGTACCTCTCGGGCTGGCGGCGGCCGGGGAAGACACCATCGCCGTGGACGCCGTCATTTCGAAGGCCATGGGTTTCGAGCCCCTGGAAGTGGGCACGGTCTTTTACGGGGATGCCATCGGGCTCGGCGTGGGCGACCTTTCACGCATCCGCGTCGCGGGCGGCCGGCTCGATGAGTTAGCGCAGTCCTTCAAGGGCCACGAATCCATCGACCTGCAGCGCCAGTGGGCCATCGAAGGCGCGTGGGAGACGGCGGCGGTCGGTGGCTGAAGCGGCGGTCGGGAAGGCGCCGCGGCGGGCCAAGCAATCCCGAGGCGGTTGAACGCGGTCGGTGGCTGAAGCGGCGGTCAGTGCCCCGGAAGCGCGTCCACGACGCGAAGTACTTCCTCTTCCGTGTTGTAGAAATGCGGGGAAATGCGAATCCCGCCTCCGCGGCGCGCGCCGATGATCTGGTGGCTCCGCAACGTGCGATGCAGGGCTTCGGTCTCGTGTACCGGGCTGTCGAACGTTACGATGCCCGACCACTCGGATGCGCCCCGGGGACTCAGGACGCGGTAGCCCGCAGTGCGCAGCCCGTCGACCAGCCGGTCGGTCAGCAGGCGCAGCCTCTCCTGCACTACCTCGATACCCACCTCCAACAGCAAATCCAGGGAAGCGCCCAGCGCGTGTATGCCCAGCGTATTGTGGGAACCGCACTCGAAGCGCCGCGCCGTCGGCGCCGGCGTGGGATCGTAGGCATCGTAGTTGCCAGCGTCGGCCACTGAATTCCATCCCACTTCGTAGAGCCTCAGCCGTTCCGTCTGGTGCGGCGCGCAGTAGAAGATTCCGATCCCTTCCGGACTCAACAGCCATTTATGTCCATCGGCCGTGAGGAGGTCGATGGACATCTCCTCCAAGTCCACCGGCGTCTGTCCGAGGGACTGTATGGCATCGACGACGAAACAGATGCCTTTCTCACGGCACAGCGCACCGATCGCCGCAAGGTCGTTGCGGAATCCGTTGCCGAACTCGACGTGGCTGATGGAGACGGCGCGCGTCCGCCCATCGATCCTTTCCGCGATCGAATCTACCGTGAGCCGGCCGTCCACGGATTCGACCATCCGTGTTTCCACGCCGTATTGGGCAAGATTGTACCAGGGATATACGTTCGAGGGGAATTCCAGGTCGTTCAGGACCACGTTGTCGCCTGAACGCCAGTCGATGCCGTTGGCGGCGAGACACAGGCCTTCGGTCGTATTCTTGACGAAGGCGATCTGTTCAGGTCTGGCGTTAATGAGGCGGGCGGCCCGCGACCGGGTCGTCTCGATGGCGGATTCCCAGTCGCGATAGTTGGAGGCGGCGTGCTCGTTGAAGTCGTCCACGTAGGCGCGCACCGCATCCCGGGCGCGCGTGGGCAACGTGCCGACCGCCGCGTGGTTCAGATAGGTGCAGTGATGGACGACAGGGAATTCCTGTCGGATGCGGTCCAGGTTCAATTCAGGCCGGTCCGGTTCGACGGGACTGGGCGCGGCGAGGCAGGTAAGGGGGCCGAAACGTGCAGCACGGCCGAAACATACAGCACGGCCGGAACGTGCGGCACGGCAGCCTGATCGACGACGGTCCGATCAGAAACTTGCCGCGGCGTCCTCCGCCGATTCGAATATGTTGAAAACGGCGTCCAGGCGAGTGACGACAACCAGCACGTTGTGGGTCCGTTCACTCAGGTTGGCCAGCTTCAGGTCGCCTCCGGCTTCACGGAGGGTCTTGGCACTGCCCACGAGCGCGCCGACGCCCGAACTGCTGATGAGGTTCAACCTGCCCAGGTCGACGACGGCACTGTTGGTGCCTTCGGCCTTCAACGCCCTTACGCGGTCATGAAATGCGGACACTTCGGGATCGCCCAGGAAGCTGCCGACGAGCTCGATAACCGGTACTCCGTTAATCCTGCTTTCGTTCATTGCATGCCTCCGTCTATACGCTGCTTAAGTAAAAACCAGCCATTGGATGGTGTAACATTAAACACCAGGGACCCGGTTTCCGCAAGGATAAATTACGCAGATCGCGGTGGACACGAAAGGGACGCGGACAGCGCGAAAATCGGAGCGGACGACCGGTCGTACAGCCGGTTTCGCCATTGGCCGGAGCGTTGGCCGGACGGTCATGGGCTCGACGTGAAAACGGCGGTCTCGGCGCCCTTGGCGCTATAGCCCGGGCAGTGCCCGTCCTCGATGTAGGGACAGGGACTCCGGGCGATGATCACGCGGACGCCCGTTTGGCGCAGGCCCCGCCCGATCACGTCGCGTGCCCGGGCCACGTCCAAGGGATCGATGGTCTCGTTCAGCGAGACCGGGCAGGCTTCCACGATACTGTCGATACTGAGCGGCATCGTCACGCGGCCCGGTTCGGAGCCTCCCAGGTTGGGCGTACCCTGAAACCCGGACAGGGCCGTCGTGGCGTTGTCCAGGATGAGGATGAGCAGATCAGATCCCTGGTGGGCCACGTTGAAGAGCGCGTTGGCGCTCAGGTGAAAGAAGTCGGAATCCCCTACGACGGCGATCACGGGGTCGGTCACACCGGCCAGGACGAGACCCGATGCAATGCCGATGCTCGATCCCATGGAGTACTTCACGTCGAGCATCTCGAAGGGCGGGGTGGCGATCTTGATCGCGCAACCAGGGTCCACCACGTACACCGGCGACAGACCGGATCGGACGCTCAATTCACGCAGGATCTCAAACACGGGCGTATAAGGACAGTTCGCCGGCAGGCCCGACTCACTGGGCAGGTCCTTGTGTTCGGCCTGTGGCGGGAAGTCGCGGTCCGGCTTGAATCCGGGGACGAAACCGGCCAGGGCCTCCGCGATCTGCCCGCGGAACAACTCCCCTTCCCGCGAAACGGCCCCGTCCTGTTTGCCGCTGATCGGCGTCGAGAGCTTCGCGTCATAGGAGACCGATTTAATCAACGTTTCAAGAAAGGGTTCGTTCTCTTCCAGGACCAGGACCTTATCGGTGGACCGAAGAAAGCGGGTGATCTGACCGGTGGGCAGCGGCCACAGGGTGGACAGCTTGAGGATGGACAGGCCGGAGGAATCCACCCCTCGAAGCACATCCATCAACTTGGTGTGGATCACACCCGCGGCGATGATGCCGGTCTTCCCCGTGCCGGTGACCTGGTTGAAGTCCGTGGATTCGAACTGCAGGGCGACTTTATCAACGCGTTCATGCAGCCGGCGGTGCAACTGCACGGCGTTTCCGGGCACCGATACCCACCGCATGGGATGCCGTTCGAAGGCATGGGGCCGCACGGGAGCCGCGGGGGGTATTTCCGGGGCTTCCACTTCTTCTTCCAGCGCGCCGTACGTCTTCGTGATGCGCACGATGACGGGCATCTGCATCTCGCGGGACAGGCGGAAGGCTTCCCGCGTCACCGTGATCCCTTCGGAGGGCGTCGCCGGTTCCAGCATGGGCAGTTCACTACCCCAGGCGATCGGCCGGGTGTCCTGGTCGTTCTGGGTGGCCCAGGCGCCTGGATCGTCCCCGAGCAGGATGACGAGACCGGCGCCCACGTCCGTCAGGTTGGCCACCATGACGGTATCCAGGGCGACATTGAACCCGACGCCCTTGCAGCCCATCAGGGCCGGGACGCCGCCGATGGAAGCGCCCACCGCCGTTTCGAAGGCGACCTTCTCGTTGGTGGACCATTCCACGTACAGCCCGTGGCTCTCCGAAAAACGGCGCAGAAACTCGATGGTACTGCTGCTCGGTGAACCAGGATAGCTCGCCGCCACCGCGACGCCCGACTGCAGCGCGCCGAACGCGATGGCCTGGTCACCGGTGATACGCATCCGGGCCATGTAACGCTCCCGCAAGGGTAGATCCATGCCTGCGCAAGGGCAAATCCATGCTTGAAAGAACGGGTGAATATAGGTTTTGCGGCCCCTGCCGGTCAAGCGATATCCGTCGCGGAGAACCGGCCAGAAACCGCTTGCGACCGTTCCGCCGTCCGGCTATATTTGACGCGTTTCCCTTTAAGGTTCAGCACCGGGACAGGATGCACCCGGACCGCGTGACATGGGACCGCACGACGCGGGTACGTACGCGCCGGTCCTCCGGTGTCACGCATTTTGCTCCGAAGATCCACGCAGGCTACGGAGATGCGGAGATGGCAAAACAGCGTCAGGCTTCCGGACGGAAAAAGGCGGCGAAAGACAGCCGTACGGGACGGACCAAGCAGTCCGCGAGGATGGCGGGCACCATCGAAGATCTGGACGGGATACTGGCCGGCGCAGGACCGGCCGAGGTGGGCAACGAGACGTACTGGCAGGCCGTGCGGGCCCAGTTTCCCTATAACGGTTCCATACACTACACCAACAACGGGACGATCGGCATCCTGCCCCACATGGTCCTGCAGGCCCAGATCGCGGTCCTGAAGGAGACGGAGATCCAGGACGGGGATACCGGGGGCGTCGCCTATCCGGCGCCGCACGAGGCCCACGAGAAGCTGGCCGCGCTGATCAACGCGGAACCGTCCGAGGTCGCCATCACGAGGAATTCGACCGAGAGCATGAACATCATCGCCCTCGGCCTCGACCTGAAACCGGAAGACGAGATCCTGACGACGACCCACGAGCACTACGGCGGCTGGTCCTGCTGGCAGCACCGGCACGCACAATTCGGCAACCCGATCAGGAAGCTCGACCTGTACGATCCGCCGGAAGACGAGGACGAGATCGTCCGGCTGTTCGAGGAAGCCATCCGGCCGGAGACCCGCGTGCTCAGCTTCTGCCACGTCACCTGCACGACGGCCTGGCGCCTGCCCGTCCGGAGAATCTGCGCCATGGCCCGTGAGCGCGGGCTCATCACCGTCGTTGACGGGGCACAGTCGGTGGGCATGATCGGGGTCGACGTGAAGGATCTCGGCGGCGATTTCTATGTGAGCAGCACGCACAAGTGGCTGTTTACGCCCAAGGGCACGGGCCTGCTGTACGTAGATGACGCCGCCCAGGACAAGATCGGACTGGGATACTACACGGGCGGCGGCCGGCCGACGGCGAGGCGGTTCGAGAACAACGCGTCCCAGAGTCACGCGCCGCTGGTGGGATTCGCCGTGGCCGTGGACTTCCACAACGCCATCGGCACCAGCCTGGTCGAGGACCGCGGCGCGGCCATGGCAAAATGGCTCAAGACACGTCTGTCCGACATTCCCGGCGTCCGTGTCTGGACGCCGATGAGCCGCGCACTGTCCGCGTCCATGGTATCCTTTTCCATCGCCGGCATGACCTCCTCAGACGTGGGCACGCCGCTCCGGGAAAGGTACCGGGTCCACAGCCGCGGTCTCTACGAAGGGGGCTATCACGGCGCACGCATTTCCTGCGCCATGCACAACAGCTATGAAGAAATGGAGCGAGTCGCCCGCGCCGTGGGAGAAATCGCGTCGAATCGGTGCTAGGCAAACCGGTCCTGACGATACTGAAGAACCGGGTTCAATCAAGCGTCCGTCAGCACAGGAGTGATTAACAACAGGTGCAAATAACGCGGGAGAACGAATCATGTCCGATACCGCACTTACTATAAAGTCACTGAAGGAACAGTTGGGGAATGCGTTCGCGGAGAACGTCGTCCTCCGCATCAAACGGGACGGCGAGTACGCGGAATTTACGGGGTCGGAAGCGGCCCGCCGGGCCGACGCGCTTGCCGGACTGCTCGCCTCACTCGGCCTTCAACGCGGCGACCGGGTAGCGCTGCTGGCGGCCAACCAGCCCGAATGGGGCATCGCCTACCTGGCCATCGTCGGGCACGGGATGACGGCCGTACCCATCGACCGCCTGTTGAAGCCCGGTGAATACCAGCGGATCCTCGAGGATTCCGGCGCGCGGGCCATCGTGGTGTCGGACGCCTTCCGGGACGACTTCCATTCCATCGCCGGTTCCCTGCCCGAACTCAAGCACGTGCTGAGCCTGGAAGAGGTGATGGCCAGCGAGACCGATACCGCCGCGCCTGACAGCCAGGTCGAACCGGACGACCTCGCCGTCCTGATCTACACCTCGGGG
>JAPPBT010000009.1 GCA_026702745.1 Gemmatimonadota bacterium | reverse complement strand
GCAGCTGTACCGGCTGGGTTTGTTCGAGGACATTCGCATCTACGTCGGCGGAGGCGCGACGGGCCTGATCGTAACCGTAAATGTCAAGGAATACCCGTTGCTGGACCGCCTGGAGTTCGAGGGAAACGACAAGATCAAGGACGACGAACTCGAACGCATTTCGGGTATTTTCCAGGGCCAGGCTGTGTCCCCCTTCCGCAGAAAGAGCGTCGAGGACAACATCACCAGCGCCTATTACGAAAAGGGGTACCTGCTTGCCACGATGGATACGCGCCTCCTCGTGGAAAGAAACAACGCGATTTTGCGGATCGAAATCGATGAAGGCGAAAAGGTGGGGCTGGGCGAAATCTTTATCGAAAACAACGTGTCCGTACCGGAAAAGCAGTTGCAGAAGGCTTTTCGCAAGAAAGCGGACACGGAGGAAGAACATTTCTGGAAAGAGGGCGACCTGCGCCGGGAACGCCTGCTGGACCAGTTCGAGAAACTCGTCCAGGAATACCGCAAGCATGGATTCCGGGACGCGGAAGTCGTGAGCGACACACTCTGGTTCAGTGAAGACAGGAAGCGGATGTACATCAAGGTCAATGTCAACGAGGGAAGACGGTATTACCTCGGGGACGTGGCCTTCGAGGGGAACACGAAATTCACCGGTGAACAGCTGTCCAGTCTCATCAAGATCGACGCGGGCGAGCCTTTCAACGAAGAAGAATACCAGGAAAGCGTGTCGACCATCTACGAAGCCTATGGCGAGCTGGGTTATCTGTACGCCACGCCCATCGCCCGGGAATCGGCGGCCGACGACTCCACGATCGATCTGCGCTTCGCGGTCAACGAGGGCGAACCGGCAAAGGTGCACCGGATCAACATCGTCGGCAATACCAAGACGAAGGACAAGGTCATACGGCGCGAACTGCTGATCAAGCCGGGACAGTTCTTCCGCCGCTCGGTGCTGATGAGAAGCCAGCGGGACGTTTTCCAGCTGAATTACTTCCAGGATGTGCAGCCCGGCCTGCAACCCCGTCCAAACGGAGACGTGGACATCACCTTCACCGTCCTGGAGAAACCGACGGGCACGGCGAATGCCGGCGCCGGCTACAGCGGGCTCGACGGGCTCGTGGGCACCATATCCATGATCATTCCGAATTTTCTGGGCAATGGACAGAACGTGAATTTCAACTGGGAGTTCGGCGCCCGACGCAATTCCATTTCAACGAGTTTCGTCGAACCCTGGCTCTTCGATACACCGACTAGCGCCGGCATCGACATCTATCGTACGAACCGGCGATGGTACAGGGAATTCAATGTCATACAGAAAGGCTTCGGGCTGTCCCTGGGGCGCCGCTTCCGCGGTACATACTGGCGCATCAACGGGGCCTATCGGTTTTACGACCAGAGTTACACCGGATTCGGCGACCGATACTATGCGGCGGCGCTCGAAGATCCAACCCTGGCGGAATCGCAGATCTCGGCCATTAACGAGAATATCCGTCGAAGAGAATCCTACGAATCCAACAGCGGACTGACCAGCCAGGTCTCCTTCTCCGTGACCCGCGACAGCCGCGATTTCCCCCAGTTTGCCACGAGCGGCATGCGCCATACGTCACGCAGTGCTGTGGCCGGCGTCGGTGGTGATGTGAAGTTCCTCAAGCAGACCCTCGAATCCGATTTCTATGTTCCGCTGTTCAAAGGCACGTCCATATCCCTCAGGGGGAGGTATGCCCTGGCCGTAAACCCCTTCAACGATCGGGAGGTCCCGTTTTTCGAACGGTTCTTTCCGGGTGGGGTCAGTTTCGACGGCTTGATCCGGGGGTACGGCAACAACTCCGTCGGTCCCTATACCGAACTGGGGGACGGTACCAGCAGCCGGGACGGAGGTCGGGCGATGAGCATCATCACGCTGGAGTACCAGGTCCCGATCGTCGACCAGCTCAGCTCTCAACAGCCGGTCTATGCCGTTGCGTTCGCCGAGGCCGGCAATGCATGGGCGAAGCTCGAGGACGCCACGCCGCTGCCGGGCAACATGAAAAAATCGGTGGGCGTTGGCATTCGGATTATCATGCCCCTGGTGGGGCTGCTGGGATTCGACGTCGGATACGGATTCGACCGGCCCTCGGATCCGATCCAGGCCCTTCAGAAAAAGCGAAGCGGCTGGCATACGCACTTTCAGCTCGGACAGATGTTCTGACAGGCTGGTCCAGGTTACCGGATTGATCCGGCATTCGAGGAGGATATCAATGGTTTCACGGAGAGGAATGATTCGCACAGTGGTCGTGGTCGCCATGCTGGCAGCCGCCATGCAGCTGCCTGTTACTGTCGAGGGGCAGGAACTCAAAATAGGCTATCTCGACATGGATCGTCTGCGCCAGTCGTACCAGGGATTCAAGGATGCCGAGGAGGCATTCCAGAAGCAGGTGACGGCTATGCAGGAACAGGTCCAGAGCAGGCAGCAGGAGGTCGAGATGCTGAAGCAGCAGTATGAAGCCCGCAAGACCATGTTGACCGCGGCTCGGCGGCAGCAGGACGAGCAGAATATCATGCAGAAGGAACAGGAGCTCATGCAGTTCGCCCAGTCCCAACAAATGCAGCTTGCGCAACAGGAAGTGGAATTGACCAGGCCGTTGCAGGAATCCATTTTCAACGTGGTGCAGACCCTGGCCAAGGCGGAGAATTACACCTATATCTTCGATGCCGGGTCGCTCATATACGTGGATCCGCTTAGAGCGCAGGACCTCACGGGGCAGGTCCTGGAGGAACTGCAGAAGGAAGCCAACTAGCCACTCATGCGACAGAAGCTGGAAGATATCGCGACGCAGATACAAGGCGAACTCATCGGCGACGGCTCATGCATCATCGAAAGCGTTGCGCCGCTGGACGAGGCCGGCAAGGGTTCGATCTCCGTCCTGATCAACGCCCGGCATAGCCGGCGACTGGAGTCGACGGAGGCCGCGGCGGTCATCGTCTCCCGGGAAATCGATCACGCGCCGGTCCCCATCATCCGCGTGGCCTCACCCGAGCTCGCCCTGGTCACCCTGCTGACGACCTATTTCGCCGGACACCGTCCCGCCGTAACCGGGATCCATCCGACGGCCAGGATCGATCCCGCCGCGGAAGTGGATGAAGAAGCGGTCATCGGACCCCATGTGTCGATCGGTCCGCACACCTTGGTGGGGCGGAGCGCCTGCATCGGATCGAACGTGTCGATCGGCGCCCACTGCCGGGTCGGCGCGGGCACGTGGATCTTCGCCAACGCGACGCTCTACGACCGGGTTTCCCTGGGAGAAGGCGTGATCGTTCACGGCGGTGTCGTGATCGGCAGCGATGGTTTCGGATATTTCCAGGGCAGCGGAGGCGCCAGAAAGATCCCGCAGGTCGGCGGCGTGGAGATCGGCGACGAGGTGGAGATCGGCGCGAATTCGACGATTGACCGCGCGACCATGGGCATGACCCGCATCGGCCGCGGCACGAAGATCGACAACCTGGTACAGATCGGCCATAACGTCGTAATAGGCGATCACGTCACCATATGCGCCCAGGTGGGCATCGCGGGGAGCACGGTGGTTGAATCGGGGACCCTCATCGGCGGGCAGGCCGGACTCTCGGATCACATCCACGTCGGCGCCGGATCCAGGATCGGCGGGCAAGCGGGCGTGACCAAGTCAATACCCGCAGGATCGACCGTTTCGGGATATCCCGCCCGTCCGCACAACCAGGCCAGGAGAATCGAGGCGGCCATCAAGCGCCTGCCGGACCTGCTGAACCAGGTCCAGACCTTGGAGGCGCAGATCAAGGCGCTCGAAAGCGGCGAGGAAGTCGAGTAATTCAACGAAGGAAGCGAGTAGCGGCCCATGCGCAAACGCCAGCGTACGATTAAATCCCCGGCGTCCATCAAGGGAATCGGCCTGCATACCGGAGGACGGGCAACGATAACGTTCAAGCCCGGTACCGTGAACGGCGGGATCCGCTTCGTCCGCGTCGACCATCCCGACAGGCTGGAGATCCCGGCCGACATAGACTACGTGATCGATACGACCCGGGGAACGAACCTGGCGCGGGACGGCGTCCGGATCCACACCGTGGAGCACGTCCTGGCCGCCGTTGCGGGCCTGGGACTGGATAATATCCGGATCGAACTGGACGGGGACGAGCCGCCGATCTGCGACGGCAGCGCCATACCCTTCGTGAACGCGTTGATCGAAGCGGGCATCGTCGAACAGGACGCCCCCAGGGAATACCTGGAACTGGACAACCCCGTGCTGTATTCGGAGCGGGAGAACGGCCTGCTGAAGGAACTCGTCGTCATGCCTTCCGACGATTTCCATCTCACCTACATGGTCGACTACCAGAAATCCAACCTGGCCAGCCAGCACACTGTACTCTATTCCCTGGAGGACGAGTTCGTCACCGAGTTCGCCCCGGCACGGACGTGGACCTTCCTGAGTGACGTGAAGGCCCTGCGCGAACGGGGACTGATCAAGGGGGGCAGCCTGGAAAGCGCGGTAGTCATCGCGGACATGGACCTGTCCGACGAGGAACTGGACGAATTGAAGGATCTGTTCGGCGTGGAGGACAGGGTGGTGATCGGTGAGAACGGGATCGTGGGCACCCAGCCGCTGCGGTTCGACAACGAACCCTGCCGGCACAAGGCCCTCGACCTGATCGGCGATCTGGCCCTGCTCGGTGCGCCGCTCAGGGCGCAGGTATTCGGCGCGCGGTCCTCCCATGCCGCCAACGTGGAACTTGTGCGAAGGATCCGCGGCGCTTGCGTGAAGAAGAAGCAGGAAACCGGGACCGCCGATCCGTCTGCATCTGCTGCGCCCGCGCCTGCTCAGCCCGTGCCTGCTCCGACAGCATCGGCTGCACCTGCACCTGCACCCGAAGCGGTCCTCGACATCGAGGACATACTGCGCATCCTCCCCCACCGGTATCCCTTTCTGCTCATCGACCGGGTGATCCACATGGAACCGGGAAAGCGGGTGACTGCGCTGAAGAACGTGACCATCAACGAGCCTTTCTTCGCGGGCCACTTCCCCGGCCATCCGGTCATGCCGGGCGTCCTGATCGTCGAGGCCATGGCGCAGGCGGGCGGCCTGCTGCTGCTCAACACCATCGATGAGCCTAGAAGCAAGATGGCCTACTTCATGGGCATCGACCATGCACGTTTTCGAAGACTGGTTAAGCCTGGCGACCAGATCCGCTTCGAGCTGGAGACGGTCCGGATGCGCATGCACGCCTGCAAGATGGAAGGCAAGGCTTACGTAAACGATGAACTGGTCGCCGAAGCCACCCTCATGGCCATGATCACGGACCGGGTGGGCCAGGCGGACCAGGCAGACCGGGCAGACCGGGCGGACCAGGCGGACCAGGCGGACCAGGCGGACCAGGAGACCCCACAGTGACGGACATAACGGCCGAAGTCCAGATACATCCCACGGCTATCGTGCATCCCGACGCGGAACTGGGCGCCGGGTGCAGTATCGGTCCCTACGCAATCGTGGAACCCAACGTGACGATAGGGGCGGGGACCCAGATCGCATCCAGCGCGATGATCGGCGCTCATACCCGAATCGGCGCCGAATGCAGGGTCTATCACGGGGCCGTCGTCGGGTCGATCCCCCAGGATCAGAAATTCATCGGCGAACAGTCCATCCTGGAGATCGGAGACCGGACTTCCATCCGGGAGTTCACCACGCTGAATCGCGGGACGAGCGCGCTGGGAAAGACGGTGATCGGAAGCGATACCCTGGTCATGGCCTATGTGCACGTCGCCCACGACTGCGTGATCGGCAACCGGGTGATCCTCGCCAACGGCACGCAGCTGGGCGGCCACGTGGAAATCGAGGACTTCGCTATCACCGGTGGACTCGTCGCCGTCCATCAGTTCGTCCGGATCGGCCGCAACGCCTTCATCAGCGGGGGCGGCATGGTGACCAAGGACATCTGTCCGTACTTCAAGTATGGCCACGATCCGCTCAAGCCCGTTTCACTCAACACCATCGGCCTGAAGCGCTGCGGGTTCTCCGACGAAGCCATCCGCACGCTCAAGCAGGCCTACCGCCTGCTCCACCGGTCCTCGCTCAATATATCCCAGGCGGTGGAAGCGGTGACGGCCGAGGTGGAACATACCGACGAAGTCAAGTACCTGCTCGCGTTTATCGAGGAAAGCGCCCGGCGGAGCAAGCGATACGGCCGCGGCCTGACTTCCTGATCAACCAGTAAACCAGCAGCAGCGTTAACGCGGAATCCGCACCGCTCATCCTTCCCGTATTCAATAGAAAGGACCTGTACCATGTCGTCCGTCTCAACAGGGGGACGCCCCGAGCCGGTTGGGCGAACCGTTCGGAACGCACGGAACCTGCGCATCGCGACGCCCATGCCACCCCCTTCGTGGGCCTTGCTGGAACACGCCCTGATCCGGCAGCAGGAAGAGGCCGTGGAAGCCTTTTACGATCAGTATTTCGACGAACGCGGGTACCTGCTTTGCGTGCCCCGCTGGGGCGGTGACGACGGACCGGACGATGCCGCGGAGAACTTCGCGAACTGGCCGGAGCTCTATGCGATCGGCGCTTCCAAACGTGTATACGACCTGTACAGGAAAGCGTGGGACGGCCATCTGCTGCAGTACACGGAAGCGAAGACCACCGAGGTCGAATTCGCCCGGGACGGCATGTATTTCAAGGAATTCCCCACGATGTTCGATTGGATGCACAACGGCGAGGGCTTTACGGCCTTCTTCCTCGAAGGACTATGCGATCCCCGCGACAAGAAGTTCGTGGACCGTACCCGGCGTTTCTGCGGCTTCTACATGGGTGACGATCCCATCGCCGACAACTGGATCCCCGAGCACCGCGTGATCAAGAGCATGTTCAACGGCAGCCGCGGGTCCATGCTGCGCAAGGCCACGGGGCTCGACTGGGCCGGCGACTCCATCGAGGTCGAGGGCCGTTTCAGACTGGGGCACGGGGAACGGAACTACGAGGAGATGGTGGCCCACTTCAAGGACTACAACGATGTGGCCGGCGATCACCCGCTGAATATGGGCGTGACCACGATGACGATGAACGCCTACATGATCGACGGTGATGAGAGGTACTTCGATTGGACGAAGGAATACCTCGACGCCTGGGTGGAGCGCACCGCGAAGAACAACGGGATCATCCCCTCCAATATCGGACTGGACGGGAGCATCGGCGGGGAGTGCGGCGGAAGATGGTACGGCGGGGCGTACGGATGGGGATTCTCGACTATCGTGCCCCAGACCGGCGAGACAGCGCACCGGCCCTACTTCCTGATCCGGGCCCACTGGAGTTTCGGCAACGGGCTGTTGCTGACCGGCGACCAGAAATACGTCGATACCTGGCGCGGCGTCATCGACGGCGTAAACGCGCACAGCAAGGTGGAGGACGGCCGGACGCTCTATCCCCGCATGCACGGGGACGACGGCTGGTACGACTACCGCCCCGAACCCTTCGACGTGGGCGCGGAGGAAGTCTACTACTGGTCCATGGACCGCCGCGATCTCGAACGGGTGCCCATGGAGGGCTGGATCGCCTTCCTGGAGGGCCAGAACCCGGACTATCCGGAAGAGGCGCTGCTGGAGGACATCTCCACCGTTCGTTCGAAGATGGAAAGGATGCGGAACGACAAGTCCACGCCGGATACGCGATTATCGGACGACATGAACGGCACGAATCCCGCGGCGGTGGACGCCCTGATCCGGCTCATGCTCGGCGGCATGCCCACCGGGCACCTGGGCCATCCCCTGCACTGCCGGTTCAGGTACTTCGATCCCGCGAGAATGCGTCCCGGGATGCCGGAAGACGTCGGTGCGCTCGTGGAAGAACTTCAAGACGACAGCGCGGTGGTCACGCTGGTCAATACCAACCAGGTCTCCTCCCGTACCGTGACCGTCCAGGGCGGCGCTTACGGGGAGCATCAGATCCTGGAAGTATGCGACGATAGCGGTTCGACAGCCGTCGACGGTGCCAGCTTCACGGTGACGCTCGAACCCGGCTGCGGCAGCAGGCTGCGCGTGGCCATGGACCGCTACGCCAACCGGCCGTCCTTCGACTTCCCCTGGGAGAGGTAGGAGAGAAGTTATGCAGATAAGACTGGCGTGGGCGCTGCTCATCCCGGGCATGTTGTTTATCACGAACACGCCCAGGGACGCGGTTGCCCAGCAGGATATCGTGGCTGTCCAACAGGATATCGTGGCCGCCGTCCAGGATAACGTGGCCGCCCTGGTGGCAAAGCACCGAGGGGAAGCCATCCGCATGCGGGAGCACATCCACCGGAACCCGGAATTGAGCAATCGGGAGTTCAAGACGGCGGCGCTGGTGGCGGATCATCTTACCGCGCTCGGTATAGAGATCAAGACCGGCGTCGCCCATACCGGCGTGGTGGGCGTGCTCAAAGGCGGCCGACCGGGTCCGGTGGTGGCCATACGGGCCGACATGGACGCGCTGCCCGTGACGGAGGAAACGGAACTGCCTTTCCGGTCGACCGTGCGGACGACCTACCTGGGCCAGGAAGTGGGCGTCATGCACGCCTGCGGTCATGACGTGCACACCGCCGTACAACTGGGCGTCGCTTCCGTGCTGGCCGACATGAAGGACGACCTGACCGGCACCGTCAAGTTCATCTTTCAGCCGGCGGAAGAAGGAGCGCCGCCCGGTGAAGAGGGCGGAGCGGACCTGATGGTGCGTGAGAAGGTCCTTGAAGACCCCGCGCCCGAGGCGATTTTCGGTCTCCACGCCCTGCCCTCCCTAGATGTGGGCACCGTCGGATACACCATCGGGCCGGCCATGGCCGCAGTCGACCATTTTATCATCAAGGTCCGGGGCAAGCAGGCCCATGGCGCCCGTCCCGAAGAGGGCATCGACCCGGTCGTCATGGCTTCCGAGATCGTGTTCGCCCTTCAGACAATCCGGTCCCGCACCCTGTCGCCCCTCGAGCCCAGCGTGGTCACGGTGGGTATCTTCCGCGGCGGCGAACGCTTCAATATCATCCCCCGGGAAGTCCATCTCGAAGGAACGGTGCGCACCTACAACCCCGTGGTCAGGGACATGGTGGAGCGCCGGATGACAACCATCCTGGAAGGCATAACCGGGGCCTATGGCGGTTCCTTCGTACTTGACTACAACCGCGGTACACCTTCCGTGATCAACGATCCGGCCCTGTCCCGGGAAATGGCCGGTTACCTGACGGGAGCGCCCGGCGTCGAGCAGGTGCTCGAACTGCCTCCGACCATGGGCGGCGAGGACTTCGCCTATTTCGCCAACGAGATTCCCGGTTTTTTCTACCGGCTGGGTACCACCAGACCCGGCCAGTTGTCGGGCGGCCTGCACACCCCGACCATGACGGCGGACAGCGAATCCGTGGGTGTGGGCATGCGCGTGATGACCCACCTGGTGCTGGAGTTCCTGAACGCCCGGGCGCCGCGGTCCGATAAGTAGCCACCCGCAGACTGAAACGTCGGTCCTAACGACGTGCCCGGTTCCGCGAAGCCTCCCGGTAAGCCCGCGTCTGGTCCAGGGCCGTGATACGGGTCGCTCCCTCGATGCGAACGTCCCCGTCCCCCGTGACGAAGTACTTGTCCACATCCCGGAAGGTGGATGAGCCGGCAAGGTTGCGCACCAGCACCTCGCCGATATCAACCACTGTGTGCAGCGCAAGCCCCCGCACCTGGTATTCCCTCCGCCATCCCTCCCAGTTCACCGCGTCCTTCCGGTCCCGGGGATCTGAAGAGATCAGGTGTTCCGCCGGAAACAGACGGGACCATCCCAGGTAGTCGATCACCCGCTCGATACGCGCCACGCTGTGGCTGGACAGAATCCCGAGTGCGAATTCGCCGGCGATGACCTCGAGATGTTCCAGCGGGAATCGTCCCGACGCATGGATCTCGTTCCGTTCGATCTGTTTGTACATGCTTTCTTTCGTATCCAGGTGGGCAAGCGTCCGTAATCCCATGACCACGAGTGGCTTCATGGTATTGGCTCCTTTTTGCCAAAAACAGTGACACTGGTCGGTACGGTCTCGGCGGGACCACCCGGTGGGTCCAGACTCGGCGGAACCGTCCGGGTAACCGGTTACCCGGACTTCATGGACCGCCGCAGGTTGCCGAATATGGACCCGATGACGACGAGAATGGCACCCGAAATGCTGATCAGATTCAGGTGCTCCGGCTGCAGCAGGCCGGGAAGGAGCGGCGCCAGGATCATCATGTCCACGACGGTGACCAGGGGCACAACCGCCAGGACCATGCTGACCCGGAATACCTCGAGATGTTTCAGTGATTCCACCAGCGTTACGAAGGCAACGAGCGAGATCACCGCTGAAACGTTGAGCAGGATCATCTGTTGGGTGTCCTGCGCCAGCAACGACTCGAATCGGACGAAGGGCAGGATCAGTATCGAACCGGCCAGGTAGATCAGGAACAGGATGACGGAGGTGGGCAGAATCTGAAGCAGTTGCTTCTGGGTGAGGGTATAGGTCGACAGCGCCAGCGCCGCGGCAGTCACCCATAAAATGCCGGGAATCATGGCGCTGTCCCCGGACCACAATTCGGACAGCTGTTCGTTGAAGAAAAGGACGATCCCTCCCGTGAGCAGCAGGAGTCCCAGGACCTGGATCAGGGTCATCCGCTCGTGGAAGAGCAACATGGCGCCCAGCAGCAGGAACAGCAGCGAGATCTGGTTGACCACCTGGGCGGCGCTGGGCGAGATGTATTGAAGGCTCTGGGGATAGAACACGTACGCGCAACTGAACCCGAGCACCGCCGCGAGGAAGACCAGCGCGTAACCGCTCTTGAGTCGCCGGACCAGCCCGAAGTGACCCTGCCGGTACACGATCAACGCCATCAACGCGGCCGCGACGACGAACCGGTACCACGTCATCGTGAAGGCGTCCAGGCTGATCAGCATGATTTTCAGGACGATGGGCAGTCCGCCCCATACGAAGATCGTGAACAGGCTGAGGATCAGCCCCAGGCCCCAGCGGCCGCTGGTGACGTGCCGGTTCATGCCTTCCCCGCGGGAGGGTCCGCAACGAGAGGGCAGCCGCGCGGCTTTATTCGTACACCTCCACTGCCGGCGTGCAGGTCATGTCCGGGTCGAGGGGGTAGATGGGGCGGGTGACATACCGATGACCAAGCGTGGGGATGTTGGGGCTCGCCGCCCCCGGCGAATCGATGGTGATGGTCCGTTCCGCCCAGTCGTCGTACCACTCGTCCGGCGTATGAGGCAGCTTCTTGATCACGACGTCGAATCGTTTCGGGTCCTGGCCGAAGGCAGGATACATCCACCGGTCGCACAGAAGCGGCCCGGAAGCCGCCAGGAAGATCGTGATATTCCGGCACTGCAGTACCGCGATAGGCACATCGTCCCGCCGGCCCAGCACTTCGACCGTGGCGGTGACTTCCACCGGGGTAAAGCGCGGGTCCCGCGTTCCGCCCAGTGGGACGGTGATGGTCCGACCAACGCCCGCCTCCATTGCGCGCGCGACCGCTGGATCGTCGCGGATGGGGAACAGCACGCTGCCCCGGTAGTCACTCCCGAGGAACCCCTTCAGGATGGTGTTGCTCGTGCCCGGCGCGCCCGAACTGGTGGCGTCGGCGGCATCGGCGAAAACGACCGTTCCCCTTGCCTTCGCGGCAATCCGGATGCCCTCCTCCACGCTGTGCAGCACGCACTGCATGTGGGACCTCATGTTCCAGAAGCTCCGGCCGATATGCAGGGCTTCCCGCTCCGCCAGTTCCCGGTTGCCGTCCGTGATCACGACGACGCGGGAGCCCTGTTCAGGGCAGTCCGTCGGTGGATGGCCCAGCATGATCCCCCCGGCGAGTACGTCGTCCCGCTCCTCCAGGCGTTCCAGGTACCGGATGAACGTGCCATGCACGCCCGTGGCGGTCTTGAGTTCGTCGCCCCGGACCATGGTGGGCGTATATACACTGGCGATCACGGGGCGGGCCCCGTCGAGTATGCGCAGCAGCACTCCGGCGGCCCGCGCACCCGTTTCGTACCAGTCGATGTGGGGATAGGTATGCAGGATGGCACAGCCGTCCATGTGGGACAGCATGCGCAGGGTGATCGTGCCGTGCATGTCGAAGGAAGCGACCACGGGCACGTGGGGCCCGACGATCCGGCGCACCTCCTGCAGGACGTAGCCTTCCGGATCCTTTTCGATTTCCGCGGCCATGGCGCCGTGCAGGTTCAGGTACACGCCGGCGGCACCGGCCTTTTCCCGTTCGATCGCGTCGAGCAACTCCGACGTGGTCCGTTCGAAGCAGGCCTGCGTGATCGTGCCGCCCGCCCCCATGGCGGCGCTGTAGGTGGGCACGATTTCCACGTCTTCCCGGACGGAAAGGGTATCGACAGCTCCACCGACCACACCGCTCAGGCCATTCTCACCACCCGGTTCCTCCAGCATCTCGCGGCCGCGCAGGATACCGAAATCTTCATACACCGTATCGTTGGGGTGGAAATCGTTGGTTTCCTGGAAGAAGGTGCCGATCAGGATTCTGGACATGGCGCTCCGGCGGTTTCCTTTCAGTACCTGGACGTGTGCTCTTCCACTCTGGTGATCGTCTCGATGACCGCCGGCCGGCCCTCGCGGTTGGCCTCGACGGCGCGACGCATCGCCGGCGCGATCTGATCGGGCGTGGTCACCTTCTCCGCGTAAGCGCCCAGGCCGGCGCCGACCGCGGAGTAATCTCCGCCCAGCCGGTTGCTCCCCCAGCGTTCCGACGCATAGGCCATGTGATGGTCGTAATGGGTCATGACCCCGTTGTTCAAGACCACCGTGATGATGGGGATCTCCGACCGCACGGCGGTTTCCACGTCCAGGCCGGCCATGCCGAAGGCGGCGTCGCCCATGACGTTGACGACCTGCTTGTCCGGGTTGGCGATCTTGGCACCGATGGCCAGCCCCAGCCCGTAACCCAGTTGCGTGGAGGCGCCCCAGCCGATGTAGCTCCTCGGCGTTACCGACTCCCAGAAGGGTGCGAGCTGCTCCCGCGGATACCCCGAATCGTGGGTGATGATCGTGCGCCTGCCGTCCACTACCCCGGCGATCTCCCGGAACACGCGGTACGGGCTCAGGGGCACCTCGTCGGAGCGGAAACGGGGTTCCCATTCGGCCAACCACGCCGCCTTGAGCCGTGCGATTTCCTCGATATCGCCCCGCTCATCGTCCCGGGGCCGCCCGTCGAGCTGACGTTTCGCTACCTCGACCATCTGCCGCAGCACCACCCCCGCGTCGCCCACCGCGCCGTAGTCGACGCGGTGCTCCTTGTTCAGGTCCCCGTGGCTGACGACGCACTGGGCGAGCGCCGCGCCCGCCGGCACATCCGATTTGAACCCTGAAGTCATGCTCGTGCCGATGCCGAAGAAGAAATCGGTCTTCTTCAGGTATTCCGCCACCATCAGGGAATGGGAGGCCGCTCCCGTGCCCAGGGACAGGGGATGGGTTTCGGGGAAGGCGCTCTTGCCGGCCAACGTGGTCATGACCGGGGTCTTCGTCCATTCGGCGAACTCGATCAGCGCATCGGTGGCCTCGGCGTACAGCACGCCCTGGCCGGCGCTGATGACCGGGCATCTGGACTTCAGCAGGGCGGTGACCAGATCCCGGACGTCCTCCGGCGCTGCGCCGCTTCTGAACGGTTTTACGGGGGTATACTCAAATGCGTCGTCAGGGATCTCCTCCTCGCCCACGTCCCCGGGGATCTCCAGCATGACCGGCCCCGGCTTGCCCTGCTTCAGCAGGCTGTACGCCCGCCCCATCATCTCTGGAATCCGTGCCGCCGAGTTGATGTTCGAGACCCACTTGGTGATGCCCCGGTAGTTTTCCACCGATTCGAAGGCCAGTTCGGCGCCCGCGCGGGACCGCGGCGGGCCGCCGGGCAGCAGCAGGACGGGCACCGAATCCGCGTAGGCCTGGGCCACGCCGCCGAAGGCGTTCTCCGCACCGGGTCCCATCTGCATCATGAAAACCCCGATGGTCTTCCCGTTCCGAATCCGGCTGAATCCATCGGCGATATTGACGCCGGCCCGTTCCTGCCGGCAGAGGATGGGACGCAGGCCCTCGATCGCGCAGGCGTCGATGAGGGGATGGTGGGGAAAACAGCTGAACCAGTCCAGCCCCTCCGCCTTCAGGATCTTCGCAATGGCTTCATTTCCGGTCATGGGTTTCCCTTTACTCCCCTTCGCGCCGAGGGGTCGAAAGCGTCCTTCCGTCGTCGTCGATCATGGGACGGTGGTAGACATAGGGCGGTTCGATCACGGCCCGCTGGGCTTCGTTGAGTTCTTTCGTCCACTCCGGCAGACCGGTTTCGTACACGCCGCCGGTGTAGTGCATGTACTTCGGGGTGTACCGGTAGAACAGCGAGCGGCGCTCTCCCTTCCCCTTCCACGGC
>JAPPBT010000008.1 GCA_026702745.1 Gemmatimonadota bacterium | reverse complement strand
GGGGCCGCTGCCTGCAGCAGAGGCGTTGCACTTCGGATCCCTCACTCTGTTCGCACGACTTACCATGTTCGACGCCGACGATATCCTTATTCCGGGAGCTGCCGACCACTGGGAGCCGTCCGCGGACGGGCGCACCTGGACCTTCCATCTCCGGGAAGGCGCACGCTGGAGCGACGGCCGGGACGTGACCGCCCACGATTTCGAGTACACCTTCAAACGGTTCCTGGACCCGGACGAGGGCAACGTCTTCGCCTTTCTCTTCTATAACATCAAGAACGCGCGGGACTTCAACCACGGCAAGATCAACGATCCCGACTCGGTAGGCGTGCGCGCCATCGACGACCTGACCCTGGAGATCGAGGCCGAGGCCCCCTGCCCCTTTCTCCCCCACATCATGGCCTACAATTCCGCGGCGCCCGTGCCGCCCTGGCAGGTGCGGAAACACGGACGCCGGTGGACCGAGCCGGGCAACATGGTCAGCAACTACAGTTACAGGCTGGATGAGTGGATCACCGACCGGTACATCTCCTACGACCTGAACCCCTATTACAACGGGCCTTACCCGGGCTACCTGGAGAGGATCAAGCTGAAGTTCATCATCACCGGGACCCATCCCGGCATCACGCCCTACGAGAACAACGAGGTCGACCGACAGGGGGTCTTTGCCCAGTTTCTGGGAGAGATCGAGAACAGCCCCGATCTGACTCGGGATCTGACTTCCAACGCCCATTTCCAGACCTGGTACCTCTTCTTCCGGACTGCGGTCTCGCCCTTCGACGACGTGCGGGTCCGCCGGGCCGTAGGCCACGCCATCGACCGCGAGACCATCTGCCGGGTCATCCTGCAGGGCCACGGCACACCTGCCTATACGATGCTGCCGCCCAACTTCCCCGGATACACGGGCGATCTGCTGAATGACGTACAACGTTACGACCCGCCGGAGGCGCAGCGCCTGCTCGCGGAAGCCGGCTATCCCAACGGCAAGGGCCTGCCCGAGATTGAATTCTGGCTTCGACAGGCGGACCCGACCCAGATGGGCATCGCCCAGGCGATCCAGGGCATGCTGCTGGAGACCCTGGGCATGCGCGTCGAGATCCGGAACCAGGAAATCGGACTCTACATGGACAACATGTACCAGTATTCCATTCCCTTCGGTCTGATCCCCTACCAGTACGACTATCCCGATCCGGACAACATGCTGTCCCAGGTCTGGCATTCCCAACCGGTCGGCCACGGCCGCCACGACTGGAAGAACGACGCCTTCGACCGTCTGCTGCAGGCCGGCGGAACGACCATGGACGAGGCGAAGCGCATGGAGTACTACGGGCAGGCGGAACGCATCCTGGTGGAAGACGCGGGGGGCGTTTTCATCTATCACACCCACGTGCTGGACCTGCGCAAGCCCTGGTTCAAAGGCCTCGAGCCCAACTCGTGGGGACAGGATCACTTCTGGGGCAACCGGACCACGATGATGGATATCTATATCGGTAACAACGTCGAGAAACGGGTGTTCTAGGCCGGAGTTTCTTCACTGCGGAATCTGCCTTAAAATACCTTGACGCCCCGACCGGGCCAATATTATAGTTTTGTAAGTTTCTAAAGAACCGGAAGTATCACGCAGTCGCCGGTTCGCCTTTAACCGACCTGATTCCGCAACAACCGCTGCCACAAACAGTTCGGCGGGACAGCATCCGGCTGTCTTCAACCGGTCTGCACTTGGTACCGGAGAACGTTCATGCCCAAGTCCGCCCAGTCGGAAGTCAACGTTTCCCGGGTTGGATCACGTAATTCCGGTGATGACCGGTCGCTCGATACCTACCTGAAAGAAATCAGGACCATACCGGTATTGAACCTGCAAGAGGAAATGGCGCTGGCGCGCGACGCGCGCAACGGGGTGAACGGTGCCATAAACAAGCTGATCCAGGCCAACCTGCGGTTCGTCGTCGTGGTGGCCAGGCAGTACCAGAACCAGGGCCTGCCGCTGTCCGACCTGATCAACGAGGGCAATATCGGCCTGATCAAGGCCGCCCAGCGCTACGACGAGCACAAGGGTTTCAAGTTCATTTCCTACGCGGTCTGGTGGGTGCGGCAGGCGATCATGCAGGCCCTGGCCGGACAGTCCCGGATCTTCCGCCTTCCGTTGAACCGGGCCGAGGAACTGCGACGGATCAACAAGGTCGTGCGGGGTCTCAAACAGGAACTGGGCCGGGAGCCCACGACCCACGAGATCGCGGGGAAGTTGTCGCTGGACCACCGTGATGTGGTCGACATCATGCGGACCTTCAGCCCCCACCTTTCGCTGGACGCCCCTTTTTCACCGGGCGAGGAAGGGCGCCTGCTCGACGTGATCGAGGACACGACCATCGAGTCGCCGGAAACGCCGGTCATGGAGAAGTCGCTCAAAGAAGAAGTCGTCTGGGCCCTTAATACGCTCACGGACCGCGAAGCCGCCGTAATCCGTTCCTATTTCGGGATCAACCGGGAAAAGCCGATGACCCTGGACGAAATCGGAAAGCAGTTCGGCCTGACGCGGGAAAGGGTGCGCCAGATCAAGGAACGGGCGATCCGGCGATTGCGCCATACGTCCCGAAGTGTACGGCTGCACGCCTACATGAGTTGAAACCGGCTTCCAGTCCCAATCATCTCGTTCCTGCGGTCTTGCGCAGGTTTTTTTGTGACGGAAAGGCACGGTACAGACAGACATCGGTCCACTCATGAGACACCTGATCGGCATCGATATCGGCACCTCGGGCATCAAGACCATCATCGTCGACGAACGGGGCGGGCTGGCGGCCCGGGCCTTCGAGGAGATCCCCCTGCACACGCCCCGTCCCAACTGGGCCGAACAGGATCCGGCGGACTGGTGGCGCGCGGCATCGAATACGGTGCGCGAAGCCATGAGCGCCGCCGGCGTAGCGGCCGAATCCATCGCCGGGATCGGCCTTTCGGGACAGATGCACAGTTCGGTCATGCTCGACGAGCGGGACGAGGTGCTCCGGCCTTCCATCCTGTGGTGCGATACGCGGACGTCCGAGCAGTGCCGCTGGATCACGGCACAGGCGGGCGAGGAGAACCTGGTGGACTGGGTGTCCAATCCCGCCCTCGAAGGCTTCACCGCGCCTAAGCTGATCTGGGTCCGCGACCACGAGCCGAATGTCTATGACCGCATCCGGCGGGTCATGCTGCCGAAGGACTACATCCGATTCCGTATGACCGGCGAATACGCCATGGAAGTCTCCGACGCCGCAGGCACGCTGCTGTTCGACGTACGAGAGCGGAGATGGTCCGGCGCCATGCTGGACGCCATCGGCCTGCCCGCGGAATTCCTGCCGCCCACCTTCGAATCCATCGACGTCTGTGGCCGCGTAACCGAGGAAGTGGCCGCGGATATGGGACTGAAGCCCGGCACGCCCGTCGTCGGGGGAGGGGCCGACAACACCTGCGGCGCCGTGGGCGCCGGCATCGTCCGCTCCGGCCGGATCCTGGCCAGCCTGGGTACCTCGGGCGTGGTCTTCGCTCACACCGACGACGTCCGCGTGGACCCGGAACTGCGCGTCCACACCTTCTGCCACAGCGTCCCCGACAAGTGGTACCTCATGGGGGTAACGCTCTTCGCGGGCGGCGCCTTCCAGTGGCTGCGCAATACGCTGTGTGAAGTCGAGGTCAGCGCGGCCCGGATGTTGGACACCGACCCTTACGAGTTGCTGACGGCCCAGGCAGCCCGCGCGCCGGCGGGCAGCGAGGGCCTGGTGTTTCTCCCCTACCTCATGGGCGAGCGCACCCCCCACAAGGACGCCAACGCACGGGGCGCGTTCATCGGCATCACGGGACGGCACGGCCGCCCCCACATGATCCGCTCCGTGATGGAAGGCGTGACCTTCGCCCTGCGGGACTCCATGGAAATCATGCGGGAACTCGGGCTGTCCGTCGGACAGGTCCGTTCCACGGGCGGCGGCGCGCGGAGCGATCTCTGGCGGCAGATCCAGGCGGATGTTTACGGGGCGGAAGTCGTCACCGTGAACGCCGAGGAAGGGCCCGCCTTCGGTGCCGCCATCCTGGCCGCGGTCGGCACAGGCGTGTACGACACGGTCGAGGAAGCCGCGGACGACCTGGTCGACGTCGTGTCCCGTACGGAACCGGACCCGGAGACATCGGAACGCTACGAGGAGTGTTACGGGATCTTCAAATCCATGTACCCGTCCCTCAAACCGGGCTTCGACGCCCTGGGCGGCATGGTGAGCAAGCAGACGTAAGGACGGGTGAGACGGCGGCCCTCAAACCGGGCATCGACGCCCTGGGCGGCATGGTGGAAAAGCAAAGGAGCGGAAGTTGAACATACACGAATTCCAGGCGAAGAGCCTCTTCGCCCGGCACGGGATGGCGATCCCGAGGGAAGAGGTGGCACGGACGCCCGAAGAAGCCCGGCGTATCGCGGAAAAGCTCGGCACGCGGGTGGTGGTCAAGGCCCAGGTGCACGTCGGCGGCCGGGGCAAGGCGGGCGGCGTGAAACTGGCCTCGACGCCCGATGAGGCCTTCGAGGTCGCGGGCCGGATCCTGGGCATGGACATCAAAGGGCTGACGGTCCGGCAGGTCCTCGTGGCCGAAGCGGTGGAGATCGACCACGAAGCCTACGTCGGGATCATCCTCGACCGGCAGACCCGGCGGGCGGTTTTCATGGTCAGCGCGGCGGGCGGCGTCGACATCGAGGAAGTCGCCCGGGATACGCCTGAGAAGATCCACAAACTGGCCGTCGACCCGCTGCTCGGGCTACTTCCGTACCAGGCCCGTTCACTGGCCTACAAGCTCTACTCCGATCCCGCACAGGTCAAACAGGCCGCCGGCATGCTCGCCCGGCTCTACGACGCCTTTATCGAAAGCGACGCGTCCCTGGCGGAAATCAACCCCCTCGTGACCACGCCGGAAGGCAAGTTGTGGGCACTGGACGGCAAGATGAACATCGATGACAACGCCCTGTTCCGGCACGAGGAAATCGAGGACATGCGCGATCCCGAATCCGAGGAGCCCACCGAGGCCGAGGCACGGGACGCGGACCTCAGCTTCGTCAAGCTCGATGGCGACATCGGCTGCATCGTCAACGGCGCCGGCCTGGCCATGGCGACCATGGACATGGTGAAGTTCTACGGCGGCATGCCCGCCAACTTTCTCGATATCGGCGGAAGCTCGAACCCGGACAAGGTCGTCACCGCCATGAACATCATCACGTCCGACGCCCGGGTCAAGGCCGTGCTCTTCAACATATTCGGGGGGATCACGCGCTGCGACGACGTGGCCAACGGCATCGTTACCGCCCTGGACCGCATCGCCGCCGGGCCCGGCGGACCGCTCACGCTGCCCATCGTCATCCGGCTCACCGGGACCAACGAAGCGGAGGGCCGCAAAATACTCGAATCCGTGGGCCTGGTTGCCGTGGACACCATGGCAGAAGCTGTTCAGAAGGCCGTAGCACTCGGGAAGGGGGCGAAATGAGCATCCTGGTTGACGCAAACACCCGCGTCGTCGTGCAGGGGATCACCGGCAGGGACGGTTCCTTCCACACGCGCCAGATGGCGGCCTACGGCACGAACATCGTGGCCGGGGTCACACCGGGGAAGGGCGGCCAGGAACTGGACGGCATCCCGGTCTACGATACCCTTGAAGAAGCAGCCTCGGCGACCGGCGCCAATACGTCCATCATCTACGTCCGCCCCGCCTTCGCGGCCGACGCGATCCACGAGGCCATCGACGCCGAATTGGACCTGGTGATCTGCATCACGGAAGGCATCCCCACGCTGGACATGGCCCGGGTCTACGCCGTCCTGCAGGGCTCCGGCGTTCGGCTCCTGGGACCGAACTGTCCCGGCGCCATCACGCCCGGGGTCACCAAGGTGGGCATCATGCCCGGCCATATTCACCGGCCGGGACACGTGGGCGTGGTCTCGCGCAGCGGTACGCTGACCTACGAGATCGTCCACCAGTTGACGTCCGCGGGCATCGGCCAGTCGACCTGCCTGGGTATCGGCGGCGATCCGATCATCGGTACGGGATTCATCGACGCCCTCGAGGCCTTCGAAGCGGACCCGGATACCCACGCCGTGGTCATGATCGGCGAGATCGGCGGCTCCGACGAGGAACAAGCAGCCGAGTTCGTGCGGCAGCACATGAAGAAGCCGGTAGTCGGTTTCATCGCGGGCCGCACGGCGCCCCCCGGAAAGCGCATGGGGCACGCCGGCGCGATCATATCGGGGGGAACGGGCGGCGCCGAGGAGAAAGTGAGCGCGCTGAACGGGGCGGGCATACCGGTGGCCGACCGGTCGGCCGACGTGGTGGATTTGATCCGGTCCGCACTCGCCTGATCCGGGGATTTTCCTCTTGACATGACCGGGGTAACCTCCCTATTATTAGTGGTTTCCGGCTGATTGGGTTGAATCCCTACGCAACCGGAATGTGGTGAGTAAATCGCGTGTGACGCGTGGTCGTAGTTCCGTGAACAAGCCGTCAATATGCAAATAGCGATCGAGCAACTGGCCGAAGGTCTGCATCCTATCCACCTGGAAAACATGCCCGCCGCCGATTTCATTCCCGACGAGGACTGCCGTTTCGCTTCACCCGTCAAGGTGGACGGCACGCTGACGGTCTCCGAGAATTCACTCGTGCTGCAGGCCGACGTAGCGGTCACCATGACCTTCTCCTGCGGCAGGTGCCTTGAAGAGGTCCAAGAACATATCAGCGGTGAAATCGCGACCTACTACGAGAAGACCGACCGGGCCATACCCGATGGCGAGGAACTGACCGAGTCGGACGACGTGGAAATCCTGGATTACGGCGCGAAGACGATCGACATCAGCCGGCGCATCGCCGAACTCGTCAACCTGAATATGCCCATGAAACCCCTGTGCAGCGAAGCGTGCAAGGGCCTCTGTCCCGATTGCGGTACGAACCTGAACGTGGGTGCCTGCAGTTGCGGTACGCGGCTGGTGGACTCACGCTTGAACATCTTGAAAACGTTGTTGAAGGAGGATTAAAGCATGGCCTTGCCCAAGCGACGCCAATCTCGGGCACGGAGTCGTAAGCGCCGCACGCACTGGGTGCTGCCGATGCCGATGCTGGTGGAATGCTCCAATTGTGGAGAGATGAAACGCGCGCACCGCGTTTGCCCCCACTGCGGATACTACCAGGGGAAGGAAGTCCTGGAAGTCGAAGCGATTTAGGTTCGGCGCCGATACCCCATGTCCCAAGCCAGGATCGCTTTCCTGTTTCCGGGCCAGGCCTCGCAGTACGTCGGCATGGGCCGGGACCTGCACGACCGGTATCCGCAGGTTCGATCGCTTTACGAGCAGGCCCGCGAGATCACCGGCGCTGATATCGCCGGCGTCTCCTTCGACGGTCCCGCCGAAACCCTGAAGCAGACATACTACACGCAACTGGCCATCCTGGTGCACAGCGTGGCGGTCGCATCCTTGCTGAAAGCGCACGGTATTGACCCGGATTTCGTCGCTGGCCACAGCCTCGGCGAGTATTCGGCGCTGGTAACTGCCGGCGCCCTCGATTTCGAGGAGGCGTTGCGCCTGGTCCGCCTGCGCAGCGCACTGATGCATGAAGCCGGGCAGCGCCGGCCGGGAACCATGGCGGCCGTGATCGGCCTGTGTCCTCGGGAAATCGACGAAGTCTGCCGGACCGCCTGCGTGGAAGACGAACCCGTTCAACCGGCGAATTACAACGCACCGGTGCAGACCGTCATCGCGGGCGCGGTGCCGGCCGTGCAACGTGCAATGGACGGCGCACGGGCAGCGGGCGCAAAGCGGGTCGTTCCGCTCAAGGTCAGCGGCGCCTTCCATTCCGAACTCATGGAATTCGCGCGCCACGGCCTCGCCGAGGCGATCGAAAAGGCTCCTATCGCCCGCGCGGAGACGCCGGTGGTGGCCAACGTGACCGGCCAGGTCGTGGCGGAGCCAGATGAAATCCGGCGCTTGTTGATCGAACAGTTGACCCGCCCCGTGCGCTGGGCGGAATCGATGCAGACACTGGCCGACCATGGGGTGGACACCGTGGTGGAAGCAGGCCCGGGCAATGTGCTCACGGGGCTGATGAAGAGGATGCACCGCGGTATCGGCGTCCTGAACGCAGACAAACTCGACGACGTCACTGCCGTGGCGGATACGCTTGGACGGCCCGAGGCAGCATCGATCAGCCAGCCCGTGGCAGAACGGTGAACCGTAACGATCGGCCGGCCCGTGGCAGATCGGATGGAACCGCGGTAAACCGGTTACGTTCAAGAATAACGACACGTACGAGCGGAGTACTTCAGGTTTGCGGGGCTTAAAAGACAAGGTCACTATAGTAACAGGTGGAGCGCAGGGCATCGGTTCCGCCGTTGCCGAACGATTTGCGGCGGAAGGCGCCCAGGTCGTCCTGACCAGCCGCGACGGGACGAAGGCGCAGGAAGCCGCCGATGCGCTGAACCGCAAGGGCGGAAACGCCCGGGGCGTTTCCCTGAGCATCGATGACCGGGACAGCGTGAAGAACCTGGTCGACAGCGTGGTCGAGGACCTTGGGTCTATCGACGTCCTGATCAACAACGCCGCGACGGTCAGGGATACGCTCCTGATGCGCATGAAACAGGATGACTGGGACGAGGTCATCCACGTGAACCTGGGTGGCGTGTTTGCCTGTACGCAGGCCGTTATCCGCCAGATGATGCGGCAGCGAAGCGGCAGGATCATCAACATGACCTCGATCGTGGGCCTGACTGGCAACCCGGGCCAGGCCAACTACGCTGCTTCCAAGGCCGGGATCATCGGTTTCACCAAGTCGGTGGCGAAAGAGGTGGGCAGCAGGGGCATCACGGTCAACGCGATCGCCCCGGGGTATATCGAAACGGCCATGACGGAGGCGCTTCCCGAAGCGGTGCGCTCCGCGTTCCTGGAAGCCACCCCCCTGTCTCGGGCGGGACAACCCGATGACGTCGCCGGCATCGCGGCCTTTCTGGCGTCCGATGACGCCGCTTTCGTAACCGGCCAGGTGATGCGCGTGGATGGCGGCATGGGCATGTGAAGGAACCGCGCCGTAACCGGTTTCGGCAGGCAATGAGAACCCAATTGTAAATCGAAGGTACTCGAGGCAATCATCTGTACAGGAGGAAAGAAGATGGAAGACCGCGTAAAGGAGATTATCGCCGAACAACTGGGTGTGGACGGTGACCAGGTCACCGACAATGCCTCGTTCACCGACGACCTGGGCGCCGACTCGCTCGATACGGTCGAACTCGTCATGGCCCTTGAAGAAGAGTTCGACCTCGAGATCCCCGATGAGGATGCCGAGAAGATCGTCACGGTCGGCGACGCGATCAAATATCTCCAGTCCAATATAGATGGCTGATTCAGACGGCTGATTCTTAGACACGGCTGGTTCTTAGATACGGCTGGATCAATTCGAGGCCCGGTCGGGATATCCATACGGACCGGGATATCCATACGGACCGGGATATCCATGCGGACCCGGTGAATCGACTGGCTGATTTCGGGAGGCGTCGGGGTGGCTGAACGCGTTGTCGTCACTGGTATGGGCGTACTGAGCCCCGTGGGTCTCACGCTCGATACCTACTGGAAGGCCCTTTGCGCGGGTCAAAGCGGCATAGGCCCCATTACGAAATTTGATGTGAGCGCTTTTCCGGCGAAAATCGCCGCCGAATTGAAGGACTTCACCGCGGCGGATTACATTGACCGGAAAGAAGTGCGGCGCATGGACGAGAACGTCCAATACGCCGTGATTGCGGCGCAGATGGCGATCGTCGATTCCGGGTTGGATCTGGACGCCGAGGACCGGGACCGCATCGGGGTGGTGATGGGTACGGGCGTCGGCGGAATATGGACTTTCGAAAACCAGCACACCAACCTGGTACACAAGGGTCCCGGACGCGTGAGTCCCTTTTTCATCCCCATGATGATCGCGGACATGGCACCCGGCCATATCTCGATGATTCATGGCTTGAAAGGACCAAACTACACCACGGTTTCGGCCTGTTCCAGCGGCGCGCACGGCATCGGCGACGCGTTCCGGATCCTGCAGCACGGTGACGCGGACGTCATGGTCACCGGCGGCACGGAGGCCAGCATCTCCCCCATGGCCGTGGCCGGGTTCAGCAACATGCGGGCCCTTTCCCTGCGCAATGACGAGCCGGAGCGGGCCAGCAGGCCTTTCGATGCCCAGCGGGACGGATTCGTACTCGGCGAAGGCAGCGGCATGGTCGTCCTCGAGACCCTGGATCACGCGAAGCGGCGCGGTGCGACGATCTACGCCGAACTGGCCGGTTACGCCGCAACGGCGGATGCCTTTCATATCACCCAACCCCATGAATCGGGTGAAGGCGCGGCGCGATCCATGCACCTGGCGCTTCAGAACGCCGGACTGGCCGTGGACGAAATCGACTACATCAACGCCCATGGCACATCCACCCCATTCAATGACCGCATCGAAACCCTGGCCATTAAAAAAGTCTTCGGGGATCATGCGCGCAGCCTGGCGATCAGTTCCACCAAATCACTCGTCGGCCACCTCCTGGGGGCGTCCGGAGGGGTCGAGTTCATCGCGACCACGCTGTCCGTCGCCCGCGATTACGTCCATCCCACCATCAATTACGAGGAGCCCGATCCCGATTGCGACCTGGACTACGTCCCCAACGCGGGCCGGGAACGGGAAGTGAAGGCGGCCTTAACCAATTCGTTCGGTTTCGGAGGGCATAACGTGACGCTCGTGGTAAAGAAACACACGGCGTAGCTTCTTTCCGAAAAGCCTCGGACGTGCTTCGGGGACTACCGTGCCAAATCGGCATTCCATTCTGCAGAAGCTGCGGCGCGCGGCCAGTGCCCTGGTCTCGGGCCTGAAAGACGGCGCATCCAGTCAAGCCGCGAACCGAACGGCCCTTGAACGTGAAAACGTACGCCAAGTTCAGAAATACATCGACTACCGCTTCAAGAATCCCGATTACCTGATCACAGCGCTCAAGCATCGTTCCTACGTGTATTCCCGGGAGCAGTCGGGCGTGCACTCCAACGAGCGGCTGGAGTTCCTGGGCGACGCGGTGCTGGATCTCGTGGTCGGCGAGTTCATATACCACAAGTACCCCGGGCGCCGCGAAGGCCAGCTGACCCAGCTCCGGTCCACGCTGGTCAACCGGAAGGCGCTCGCCCGCCAGGCCCGGGCCATGAAGCTCGGACGCTATGTGCTGCTGAGTACCAGTGAAGCCCGATCCGGCGGCCGGTTCCGCCACTCGATCCTGTCCGATGCCTATGAATCCATCATCGGCGCCATTTACCTGGACGGCGGGCTTCAGCCAGTCAGACGCTTCCTGAACCGAACCCTCCTGCAGGAGCTGAGCGAAGAACGTCCCTCCCACATCGATCACACGCGGAATTACAAGAGCGCGCTGCTGGAATTTACGCAGGGCGAAGGCATCGGGCAGCCGGAATACCGCGTCGATTCCGCCGTGGGGCCCGACCACGAGAAGATCTTCACCATCGAAGTCTTCGTCGCAGGAAACCCCGTCAGCAAAGGCACGGGTACCAGCAAGAAGAACGCGGAACAGGATGCCGCGCGACAGGCCGTGGAGCAGCTGCAGTCCGACCGCGATGTCGACCGGTCATGATGCGCATACTTTCCACGCCCGGATGTTCCGCCGCGTACAACATGGCCGTGGACGAAGTACTGCTGGTCGGGTGCCGGCCCGACGCGGAGATGATGACGCTGCGCATCTATTCGTGGCGTCCGCCCGCCGTTTCTATCGGTTACGGGCAGGAGGCGGAAAGAGAGATCGATCCCCGTCAATGCGACCGGCACGGCATCGAACTGGTCCGTCGGATCACCGGTGGCCGCGCGGTGCTGCACGACCAGGAACTGACCTACAGCCTGGTCGCGCTGGAATCCCATCCCGCGCTGGGTGGCCGGTCCGGCATGATGCTTCGCGCGGTGAGCGAAGCTTTGATCGAAACGCTGAAACACTTCGATATTCCAGCCGAGTTGGCCATGGAAGGAAGTTGCGGTTCGGGTGGCCATGACGACGTATGCTTTACGGCCACAGGACGTTACGAGATTATAGCGGGCGGCAGAAAGCTGGCCGGCAGCGCCCAGCGGCGATCCCGCGGGGTTGTGCTGCAGCACGGCTCCCTGCTCCTGGGGCAAGGGCACCGCAGGCTTCCCCTGTTGATGCCCGCCCACGAACCGGAACGCCGGGAAACCATCGCCCGGTTGCTGAACCACCGGACCATCTCCGTTGCGGAATTGATCCCCGATCCGCCCTCCTTCGAGGAATGGACCGACCGTCTGTCCCGTTCGATGCTCGAACGCCTGAACGTGGAAGGGCGAACGGACGTGCTGGACGTGGAGGAGCGACAAGCAGCCGATTCGTTGGTCCGTACCCGGTACGGCAACGCCGACTGGACCTATCGTAGGACCACGAGCCATGTCCGGTGAACCCATTGCCATAACCGGCATCTCCTGCCGGTTCCCCGGGGAGATATCGGGAGGATTGTCGACGCCCCAGTCTATCTGGGAATTCGTCCTGAACGGCGGGGACGCGATTCGTCCGGTGCCGGATGAGCGGAAATCGCTGTGGGAACCGTGGCCTGACGCTGGGGACTTTCCCGGATGGGGCGGATACGTCGACGGAATCGACCGGTTCGACGCGGCGTTCTTCAACATCTCGCCCCGGGAAGCCCGCCACATCGATCCCCAGCAGCGCATCCTGCTCGAACTCGCCTGGGAAGCCCTTGAAGACGCGCGGATCCCCCCGGCCAGGCTGGAAGGCCGGCCCGTCGGTGTGTACATGGGGATCTTCCTTGACGAATACTGGGACCTCCAGCGATATGCCGCGCCTTCGCAGGTCGGCATGCACACCAACACGGGCGGGACGCTGAGCATCGCGGCGAACCGGATTTCCTACTTCCTGGACCTGAAGGGCCCGAGTATCGCGGTAGATACGGCCTGTTCTTCGTCGCTGACGGCTATACACCTGGCCTGCAGGGACCTCCAGGCCGGGACGTGCACGGCCGCCCTCGCCGGTGGCGCCAATCTGCTGCTGACGCCTCAGACGTCCCGCGGATTCGAGCAGGCGCAGATGCTGTCGCCGGACGGTCGATGCCGGGCCTTCGACCAGGGGGCGAACGGATACGGCCGCAGCGACGGCGCGGGCATTGTCGTGCTGAAACGCCTGTCCGACGCGGTGGCGGACGGCGATGCCATCTACGCGGTCATTCACGGATCCGCGATCAACCAGGACGGACGCAGCCGCGGCCTGACGGTCCCGGGACAAAGCGCCCAGCAAACCGTCATCGAGGCGGCCGCCCGCGCCGGGGGCGTAAGCGCCGCTCAGTTTGCCTTCGTGGAAGCCCATGGCACGGGAACGCCCACGGGCGACCCCGTCGAAGCGATGGCCATCGGACGCGCCACGGGCGACGCAGGCTGCCTGATCGGATCGGTGAAAACCAATATCGGCCATACCGAGGCCGCGGCCGGGGTCGCGGGTCTCATCAAGGCAGCGCTGGCGCTCAAACACGGCATCCTGCCGCCCTCACTGCATTTCGAGAAGCCGAACCCCGACATACCCTTCGAAGTGCTCGGCCTGAAAGTGGCCACCGAACCGGTGAACCTGCCCGGTCCCACCTATGCCGGCGTGAATTCCTTCGGATTCGGCGGCGCCAACGCCCACGTCGTGCTCGGATCTCCACCGGTCACGGAATCCGTCGGGTATACCGTGGGTGCGCGAACAGGTGGCGATTCGGCCGCAGTCGAAGAGGATGGTTCGCGCGGAGCTTCCGGGCAACTCGACGTAACCGCTCAACTTAGTCCCCAGATTCTGTTCCTGTCCGCGCGCAGCCCCGCCGCGCTGAAGGAGAAGGCATCGGATACGGCCTCCCTGCTCCGAAACCACCCCGATACGCCGCTCGATGATCTTGCGGCCGCACTCGCCCTGCACAGGTCCCATTTCGATCACCGCCTTGCACTGGTGGCCAGGGAGTCGAAGGAAGCCGCCCAGGCCTTAGAAACGTTCTGGAGCGGCGGTGTCCCGGATCGATTCGAAATCGGACACACCGGAATCCAAGCGACACCCGTCGCGTTTGTCTTCACCGGCATGGGCCCCCAGTGGTATGGCATGGGCCAGGCACTGTATGACTCAGCGCAAGCGTACCGCGAAGCGCTGGACGAGTTCGACCGCCTGTTTGCGGCCGTTTCGGGCACGTCCCTGCTCGAAATGATGCGGAACGGGACGTCAGGGGAGCGCATGGCCGACGTCGAGGTCGCCCAGCCCGCCAACATGGCCCTGCAGTGGGCGCTGGCGGCCCAGTGGCGGTCCCTGGGCGTCGATCCGCAGTTCGTCGTCGGCCACAGTGTCGGGGAAATCGCCGGGGCCTGCGTCACGGGGGCGCTTTCCCTGGAAGAGGGCGTTCGCATCATCTATCAGCGCAGCAGGCTGCAGAAGGTGATGCAGGGAAGGGGTGAGATGCTGGCGGTGGGTGTGTCATCGGACGAGGCCGAGGAGCTCATTGAACCCTACGGCGACGGCCTGTCCATCGCCGCGGTCAACAGTCCGGTGTCCGTGACCATCTCCGGGGAGGCACCGGAGGTCGACAGGCTGCAGGCCGCGATCGAAGATCGACGACTCTTCTGCCAGAAGCTGCACACCGGGATCGCCTATCACAGCGGGCAAATGGACGGGATCCGTGATGATTTCCTGTCGTCCCTGAACGGTTTGTCCCCCTCCAAAACCCCAATACCCCTGTTGTCGACGGTCACGGGTGCACAGACAAGCGGAACGGATCTCGATGCGGACCACTGGTGGCGGAACATCCGCAGTCCCGTCCTTTTCGATCGGATTTTCGAGCAGATCCCGGGTGACGGTGAGGCGCTATACATCCAGATCGGCCCCCATCCTGTGCTTTCCACGGCAATATACGAGAACCTGGCACACCGCGGTCGAGCAGGACACGCGCTCGCCTCGCTGCGCCGCGACCGCGGAGCGTGGGAAATCCTGCTCGAATCCGTTGCCAAGTGCTACGTCCATGGACACGATATCCAATGGGAGCGCCTGGTGGACCCGCCGCGTACGCGTGTTCTGTTGCCGCCATACCCCTGGCAGAAGGAACGGTATTGGCTGGATGGCATGGCAGTACTTCCCGGTGGGCTGGACAACCAAAGCGGCTCGGACAGTCTGGGTCGCCCGGCCGGCTTGTACACGTACCCGTTGATCGGTCCGGCCGTCGAATCGTCGGTCGACCAAGACTCCCGGGTATGGGAACGGGCGATCAGCCTGGTATCCCACCCGCTCCTCGCGGACCACACTGTGCTGGACCGATCGATCATGCCGTTGGCCGGGCAGATCGAAATGCTCTTTGAGACGCTCGATGAGGCGGAGGTTGCAAAGTTACAGGAGGTCCCCGTCGCCTTCACCGGGCTCGAACTCCTGCACCCCCTGTTACTGCCCGAAACCGGTGCACACCTGGTCCAGATCGCACGCAGGGAGAACCAGTATACCCTGTCCTCCAAATCTGAATCTCAGGAAACGGCTTCGAGCTGGCTGGCGCACATGCGTACCGAAAGAAACCGGGTGGTTCAGTTGGCCGAAACCATCGACCTGGGCGCCATCAGGTCCCGATGCGACCGACGGATCACGAAGCGCCGATTCTACGAACGTGCCGCTGAACTGGGATTTGATTACGGACCTGCCTTTCGTCAGATCGACGAGGTCGTGTACGCCAACCGGGAAGCTCTCGTCTCCCTGGCAACCGGGGATGAAGGCCACGGCTCCTACCGCCTGCACCCCGGTGTTCTGGATGCCGGTCTGCAAGCCCTGTTGTTGCTCATAGCGGATGACGGTCCTTATCTGCCGGTCGGCGTGGAAACCATTGTGCTGCAGAGACTTCCAGATCAGAACGAAGTCCTTGCAGCCTATGCTAGACTGCGAGAAACCTCCGAAGATAGCGACCTGCTGGCCGACGTGTGTCTCGTAGACGAAGAGGGTCTTACTGTGGTGGCCCTGAAAGGCGTGGCCCTGTTCCGAGCGAGGGGCTGGGGAAGCCGTTGCAACGTCGATAACAACCCCCACGGGCTGTACTGCGAGGAGTGGGACTCCGACAACCGCTGGATAGAGCAACGGCAACCCGGTCCAGCCTCCCACTGGTTTGTGCTCGCAGACGACCGTCGATTCGGAGGTAAACTGGCCGACGCCCTGTCGCGAAATGGTGTGGTGAGTGAATTCATCGACATATCAGGCAGCGGGTCGGAAAAAAACTGGGGCACGCTGGCCAAGAAACTGGAATCGTTGGAATGCGAAACCGGAAGCTACATTGGTTTGGCCAGAATCTGGATGGGAGGCGGCAACGGGCGGTCCGGCCGGCAGACCGGCAGGCAGCATGACCAGCATACCGGCCCCGCCCTGGAATCCTTCGAACTGATCCGTTCAGTGCTGGACAAACCTGAACTACCGTGCCGCCTTCGGCTGATCACGGCGGGCGCGCAATACGTGAAGGCAGACGACAACGTATCGCCGTCACACTCGTCTATCTGGGGCTGCGGGCGGGTCGCCATGCGCGAACATCCCGAGCTCGACTGTACGCTGATCGACCTTCCGGCCGGAACCGGCGAGATCGATGTGGAACGTCTCGCGTCAATCGTGGGCGCGGACACATCCCCCGGTGAAATCGCATTGCGGAAAACTGGTGTTTTCACCCGCCGTCTTGTTCCCTTCGATCCGGAGCGTAACGTAGTGAAAACAATACCCGTAACTGATTGTTCAGAAACTAGTTACGCACTGTCACAGTCCTCACCCGGCTCAATCGATAACCTCCATTTCGTAACGAAACCGGTACCCCAGCCCGGACCGGACGAGGTGGTCATTCGCGTGCAGGCCGCCGCATTAAACTACAGGGACGTGCTGACCGCCCTCGGCATGCT
>JAPPBT010000007.1 GCA_026702745.1 Gemmatimonadota bacterium | reverse complement strand
CCGTCTTTGACGGCGAGAGGGGCCAGAAGCTGGCGTCCTGGTGCCAGTTGACGATCTTTCCGTCCCCCGGCAGCTTGCAGAAGAAGTGGGCGCCCCAGCCCACGACGTCGTCGCCAAGCAGGTCGCTGATGTAGGCGACGATGCGCGGATCGTTCATGATATCGTGCACCATGCCCGATTTCAGGTGGGCCGAAATGATGGAATAGTTGTGGTCGCCCCGCGCCATGACCTGCTCGATCATGCCGTCGAACTCGTCCCTGATGGCACCAATTTCTTCGTCCGAGTATATTCTGAAGGGCTTCAAGTAGCCCTGTTCGTTGAAGGTATCGATCTGTGCGCCCGTCAGCACCGCCGGATGGTCGTTGCGGACCGGATGGTACCGCAGGTCGCGGGACATGCGGATCAGATCTTCCGGGGTCGGCATCTGCTTGAAACGGGTGTCCTGCAGGGTCGTCTGCGCCATGGAACCGCTCCTTGTGTTGGCCGTCGGCCGGATCGAAGGCCTCAGCGCTCGTTCGGGGTCCTCAGGATGACGTTCTCGGTTTTCTTTTCCCAGGTTTCGTTGTAGACCAGGGGCCGCGGCCTGCGCGGCGGATAGTCTGGAGGGGGATTCTCCAGGTCGTTCAGTTCCAGGCGGTCACGCCCCCGGGGCGCCTCGTACCAGTGTTTCTCCCGCTCCGCCGCCTCGATCTCCCTGCGGAGGATGAACTCCGCGTGATCGAAACCGGAGATCGCCGCGTCGGCCAGGAACACGCGATGCACCTCGCTGCCGTCCCAGGTTTTCAGGTCCGGCAAAACCACGGGACCCGTGCAGACCTGGAACTCGGCGTCTTCCTCGTTAATATTGATCAGATCCACGGGAAACTCAAGGGTTACCTTCACATTCCGGTCCGGTTCGAGGTAAGTGATCTTTCCATTCATGAGATCCCGGCTGATCGTCGCGTTCACGACGGCGCGCGCACTGGTCAAGGTGTCTTCGGAATCGTAATGCCTGATGTCGATATCGTGGCCCTTGAACTGCTCCTCCAGCGGGGTTCCCCCGGTTTCGGCGGGTTCGGTGCTTGGTCTCCTCGATATGGGGATGCTCAGACTCCGGCTGAAGACCATGCGCCATTCGTCGCTGGGAATCTGGAAGAGGTTACGCCGGGCGATCGTATATTCCGTGCGGCAAGGCGCACCAAGGTACAGATCGGTCTTGTTTCCCAATTCGAGGTCTTCCACGGTACAGGACGCCTCCAGATGGAACCGCACCTGGTAGGCCTGTCCCGGTATCCCAACGAACCCTCCGGTGTACTTGTAGACCGGATCGGGTTTCCAGGGCCGGGATCTCCAGTGGAAGGAGGAGCGGTGGAAAGCGATCATGGGTGTGGATTCATTGGCGTTGGGGTACCGGGTCAACCAGGCCTGAAACGGGTGTCTCGGGCTTGTTTCGTTTCCATGCGGCAATGTCCCATAATGACGCATTCGACCCACGCAGGCAATACAAAACTGATGCCTCGCCGGATGGTCCGCGACCGTGATTTCTGTTGCGAGCGAAGTACGGGAACGCTACATTGAATGTACGTTTCATTCGGTTAGAGACGAAGCGCAGACCCGATAAATAACGGCGTGCAACCGCGATAAACAACGACGTGCAGGCCCGAAAAAAAACGCCGCGCGGTTCCGGCACGCCACGGGCGCAGCCATCGTACACAGCCATAGTACACAGCGGTCCACGGACTGGATATGACGCAGGATTCCTCACGCTCGGAGTATGAAATTGACCTGGATCGCGTAGAGTCATTGGAATGGCTCGAATCGCTGGATTACGTACTCCAGCATTCCGGACCGGGCAGGGTGCGCCAGTTGATCGCCCAGCTCCAGGCCCACGCCCGCGGCAAGGGCGTCCGGCTCCCCTTCGCAGAGAACACGCCTTACATCAACACCATCCCGCCCGACCAGCAGCCGCCCTATCCCGGCAGCGACGAACTCGAGCACCGGATCCGCAACATCATCCGGTGGAACGCCATGGCCATGGTGGTCCGCGCCAACACGGCCGACAAGTCCTTAGGCGGCCACATCGCCACCTACGCCTCGGTCTGCAACCTCTACGAGGTGGGATTCAACCACTTCTTCCGCGGACCGGGCGAAGGGTACGACGGCGACCAGATATTCTTCCAGCCGCATTCCTCGCCGGGCATCTACGCCCGGGCCTATATCGAGGGGCGGTTCAACGAACAGCACCTTGACAATTTCCGCCGCGAGTTGCGCCCGGGCGGGGGGCTCTCTTCATACCCCCATCCTTGGCTCATGCCCGACTTCTGGATCTTCCCCACGGCCTCCATGGGCTTGAGCGCCATCATGTCCATTTACCAGGCCCGGTTCAACCGGTACCTGGAAGACCGCGGTCTCAAGCAGGGCAACGGCTGCAAAGTCTGGGCGTTTCTCGGCGACGGGGAAACGGATGAACCCGAGGCCCTTGGCGCCATTACCCTGGCGGCGCGCGAGAAGCTGGACAACCTGATATTCGTGGTCAACTGCAACCTGCAGCGGCTGGACGGCCCGGTGCGGGGCAACGGGAAGATCATACAGGAACTCGAAGCCGCTTTCCATGGGGCCGGATGGAACGTCATCAAGGTCATCTGGGGCAGCGGCTGGGATCCCCTGCTTGCTCATGACGACGAAGGGCTGCTCGTGAAGCGCATGGGCGAGATCGTCGACGGCCAGTACCAGAAGTACACCGTTTCGGACGGCAAGTACCAGCGGGAGCATTTCTTCGGCGTGCATCCCAAGCTCATGGAGATGTCCAGGCTGCTCACCGACGAGCACGTGCGGACCATCATCCGGGGCGGCCACGACCAGGAGAAGATCTATGCGGCGTACAAGGCGGCGGTGGAACATCCGGGCGCGCCGACCGTCATCCTGGCCAAGACGATCAAGGGATACGGCCTCGGCGAGTGGGGCGAGGGCAAGAACACGGCCCACCAGCAGAAGATGATCGACGAGGACGGGCTGCGCCATCTGCGCACCGAACTGGGCATCCCCCTTTCCGATGACGAGGTCCGCGAAGCGCCGTATTTCAGGCCGTCGGCGGACAGCGCCGAAATGGAGTACATCCGGGAACGGCGGGAGAGTCTCGGCGGCTACATTCCGCGGCGCAACGTCGTGAATCCCGGTCTGCCCTCCGCGCCGACGGACGAGGTGTTCGACGAATTCAAGGCGGGAACGGACGGCCGCGAGGTCTCGACGACCATGGTGTTCACCCGGATGCTGTCGCGCCTGCTGCGGGAACCCGAAATCGGCAAGCTGATCGTCCCCATCGTACCCGACGAGGCCCGGACCTTCGGCATGGAAGCCCTTTTCCGCCAGTGCGGAATCTATTCCCACGCCGGCCAGCTCTACGAACCGGTGGACATCGACACGCTCCTCTACTACAAGGAGGCGCAGGACGGCCAGATCCTCGAGGAAGGCATCACGGAGGCGGGCTCCCTGTCCTCCTTCGTGGCCGCCGGGACGGCCTATTCGACCCACGGCGTCAATACGATCCCCTTCTTCATCTTCTATTCCATGTTCGGCCTGCAGCGCGTCGGCGACCTGATCTGGGCCGCCGCGGAAATGCGCACGCGGGGCTTTCTGCTGGGCGGAACGGCGGGACGGACGACGCTGAACGGCGAGGGGCTCCAGCACCAGGACGGCCAAAGCCACCTGCTGGCCGACCCGGTCCCCAACCTGCTGACCTACGATCCGGCTTACGCCTACGAGTTGGCGACCATCATCAAGGACGGCATACGGCGCATGTACGTCGACCAGGAAGACCTGTTCTACTACATCACCGTGCAGAACGAAAACTACGCCATGCCGTCCATGCCGGAAGGGGTGGAAGAAGGCATCCTGAAAGGCATGTACCGGCTCAGTTCGCTGAACGGGGGCACGGCGAAGGCCCACCTCTTCGGAAGCGGTTCAATCATCAACGAATCGCTGAAGGCCCAGGAGATGCTGGCGGAAGACTTCGGCGTGGAAGCGGACGTCTGGAGCGTCACGAGTTACAAGCAGCTGCGCCGCGACGCCATGGAGGCCGAGCGCTGGAACCTGCTGCACCCTTCGGAAGCGCCCAGGGTGCCCTATGTCACGGCATGTCTCGAGGATACTGGAGGCGTGTACGTCATGGCCTCCGATTATGTCAGGACGCTGCCGGATTCCATCGCGCGCTGGGTGCCGGGCCCTGTGGTCTCGCTGGGGACGGACGGATTCGGGCGGAGCGACAGCCGGCCGGCGCTGCGTAACTTCTTCGAGATGGACGCCCGGTTTATCACCCTCGGCACCCTCAACGCCCTCGCCCGGAAAGGCGACCTCTCTCCGGAGGTCCCGGAGCGGGCCATGCGCAAGCTGGAAATCGACCCCGAAAAGGCCAATCCCCTGGACGTGTGATACATCTTTGACCGACGTCCGCGCGTGTGCGACAAGGCGCGAGAGCGTGGGTTAGCGTGTGATCAGGCGTTCGGCCGGGCGCCCGGCCGCGTCCCGCCGACCAGGTGTGATCAGGCGTACAACGCGTTGCTGAACGCTCGGCGGTACTGCCGCGTGGTGGGATGGTCCTCGCCGAGCATGCCGAAAATGGCGACGCAGCTTCTCCTGGCCCCATCGTCGTCATAGGTCCGGTTCTTCTCCAGCACCTCGATGAAGCGCTGCAGGGCCAGGTCGTATTCCTCCCGCCTCAGATGCTCAATTGCCTGGACATAGACGGGCCGGACCGGGGTGTCCTCGAGGTTTTCGGGCGTGTCCAGGTGAAGGAAGAGTTCCGCGATGGTCCGCAGCACAACCGCCGAGTCGTGGTATTCCGTGCCCGGTTCGATGGGCTTCAATAGCTCCAGGCTCTGGCCGGGGTCTTCATCCAGCCAGGTCCGCGCCAGACAGACCGCCGCCTGCTCGTTGTCCGGCTCGGCTGCCAGTACAGCCTCCAGCATCTCGCGGGACGCGTCCCGGTCGCCGGCTTCAAGCAGCCGGAGCGCCTCTTCCAACTGCCTCGCATGGGGACTGGGCAGGGCTTTCCTGAGCCACTGCTCGATCATGGGCTCCGGCAGCGCACCGGTAAACTCGTCCCGCACTTCGCCGTCGACGAACATCTTCACGTTAGGGATCCCCTGAATCCCGTATTGCCGGGCGATGTCCGTGTGCTCCTCCGTGTTGACCTTCACGAGTTTCCACCGGTCCCAGTGGCGTTCGGCGAGGGATTCGATTACGGGACCCAGCATCTTGCAGGGGCCGCACCATTCCGCCCAGAAATCGACCAGCACGGGGACCGTGTGGCTCTGTTCGACCACTTCCTTGTTGAAGTCCGATACTTCGTAATTCATAGCCGTTCCTTACCGGTTTGCGGTCCGCGCTGCAGCGGCCGCCGGTTGACACATATGCTGACCGGGGTTATCTTTCTTGGCGGTTCATCAGGGTGAACGGGCTTTCATTCGTCGTCGCCGAAGAGTCTGCGGCGGAAGTCGATCACGATGTCGGCCATGTTCTCCCACGACGTGCGGGACGTGTTGAAGACCGCGTGGTACAGCGTCGGGTCCTTCCAGTCGCGATGGTAGTTGTGCTGAAGGTACAGCGACCGCTGCCGGTCCTTTTCCTTGATGAGTTCGGCGGCCCGGTCCCGCGAGAGGTTCATCTCGTCCATAATGACGTCGACCCGGTACTCGAATGGCGCGACGAACAGGGTGTGGAAAACGTCCTTGCGGTCCGTCAGGATGCACTGGCACCCGCGCCCTACAATGATGACGTGCTGCCTGTCGGCCAGCGAACGGATGGTATCCTGGAGGATCTGGAGGTATTCGTCCCGGTCCAGGAAGGTGTTCTTCAGGGAGGTGGGGTCCTTCGTCCCCTCGTCGTCGCCGGGAACGTAGGGCCAGATGAGGGGCGGGTATTCCGGGGAAAGGGAGTAGACGGTCGAAGGGGTGAACAGTTCGCCGAGAAAGCGCCGAATGGGCGATTCGCCCACTTCATCCAGTTGCTCGACGACATCCTCCGAAACGCCCGCGGCATGGGCGGTTTCGGCGATAAGTTCCTTGTCCACGCAATCATAACCGAGGCGGTCAGCGACGATCCTCGCAACGTCCCTCCCACCGCTGCCGTATTCCCGGGCGACCGTAATGATGCTCATGATGGACTCCTTGTTGCATTCAGCCGTCGAAGGAGACGAGGTAACCGTTTGAAAGTGCCGCGCCATGCCCCGTCATGATCCGTTGGACGCGACTGCGGACTTCCTGGGTTCGAAGGGGTTCGCGGCCGCCCGCTTCGGCATGATCCTGGGTACCGGATTCGGGTCGTGCGTCCGGGCGGTCGAAAAGAAATCCGTTGTTCCCTACGGTTCCATCCCCCATTTTCCCGTATCGACCGTTAAAGGCCACGAGGGCAACCTGGTCTTCGGCGCTTTGGGCGATGCATCCGTGATTTTGATGCAGGGACGGATCCACCTGTACGAGGGTTACGACGCGCGGCAGATCGCCTATCCTCTCGAGGTAATGCGCCGGTTCGGTGTCGAAGTGCTGCTCGTGACCAACGCCGCAGGCGGACTGAATTCCCGGTACGTGGTGGGAGACCTCATGGTCGTACGGCAACATATCCATCCCATCGGCGTTAAACTGATGGGAGACTTGACATCGGATACGGACGGCGAACCCTGTTACAGTGCGTCTTTGAGGGATTCGCTTCTACAGATCAGTATACAAAGAAACCAGCACGTCCAACAGGGAATTTTGGCTTGGATGCCTGGACCTTCCTTCGAGACCCGCGCCGAAATCGCACTGCTGAAATCACTGGGCGCGGACGCGGTGACCATGTCGACCGTCCCGGAAGCACTGGCGGCCCGGCGACTCGGAATGAGGACCGTGGCCGTATCGTGCATATCCAATGTGTGGACGGGTCAAGCAGGTGAAACCGTCGACGCGGATGACGTGGTGACTACGGTCGAATCGGCGGCAGAGCGATGCTCCGATCTGTTCCGTGGGTTTTTACTCCGGATGGCAACCCGCGTTTAGGTTGGTTTTGGTACCACAGCGTTAAGCGAGTGAACTATGGCCTGGTTTGAGAGAAGACAGCGGGGACTGAGCCCGCAGAAGCGCAAGGAAATCCCGAAGGGGTTGTGGGTCAAGTGCGACAAGTGCGACGCCATGCTGTACAAGGCGGAGCTCGAACGGGACTTCAACGTATGCGCCCATTGCGGTTACCATTTCAAGATCGGCCACCAGGGGTACATCTCCCTGATCATGGATCCGGACTCCTTCGAGGAGACCGACACGGATCTGCGCACCGTCGACCCGCTTGAATTCAAGGAGAAGGAAAACTACCCGGACTACATGAAGCGCTACCAGAAGCGCACCGGCATGATGGAGGCCGTGATATCGGGTACGGGACGCATCGAGGGAAGGCTCGTTTCCCTGTCCATCCACGACGGGTCCTTTCTGGCCGGGAGCATGGGTTCCGTGGTCGGCGAGAAGGTTACACGGTCCATCAGGCGGTCCCTCGACCTGGAGATCCCGCTGCTCGTGGTCGCCACGTCTGGCGGCGCGCGCATGCAGGAAGGCATCCTCTCCCTCATGCAGATGGCGAAGACTTCCCTCTGGTTGAACCGCCTGTCGGAGAAGAAGATCCCCTTTGTCGTCGTGATCACGAATCCGACCATGGCCGGCGTGATGGCGAGCTACGCTTCGCTGGGAGACTTCACCCTGGCCGAGCCGGGCGCCATGATGGGCTTCGCCGGCGGAAGGGTGATTGAACAGACGATAGGATCGAGCCTGCCGGAGGGGTTCCAGACCGCGGAGTTCTTCCTGACCAAGGGTTTCGTCGACCAGGTCGTGCCCAGGACCGGGTTGCGGGATACCCTGTCCACGATCCTGAGTTATTTCCCGGACCGGGAAAAGAAGGAGAAGGTGGAATCGGAAATGTCGTGATGCGCCTGGCGCACGCAGGAATGGCACCTCAGTGCGCAGGCGACCCTGAGCGGATGGGCCGGCGCCGCGGCCGTCACGATTCCAGCATGAGCTTGCTGAGCGAATCTTCCGGGATGACCGGGTAGTCCCCGCTGAAGCAGGCTGTGCAGTAGCCCACCCCGGGCTTTCCATACTCCTTACCCGTCTTCACCATGCCTTCGATGGACAGGTAGCCCAGACTGTCCGCCCCGAGATACTGGCGGATCTCCTCCACCCGGGTCTGCGAGGCGATGAGCTCGCCCCGGCTCTGCATGTCGATCCCGTAGTAGCAGGGATGGCGGATGGGAGGACTGCTGATCCGCACATGCACCTCGGACGCCCCCGCGCCGCGTATCAGCCTGACCAGTTGATTGAGGGTCGTTCCCCGCACGATGGAATCGTCCACGAGGACCACGCGCCGGTTCCGCAGCACGCCCTGGACGGGATTGTACTTCAGTCTCACCGTGAATTCGCGCATCGACTGGTCCGGGTCGATGAAGGACCGCCCCACGTAGTGGTTCCTGATCAGGCCGATTTCGAACCGGATGCCAGACTGCTCCGAGTAGCCCAGCGCGGCGGTCGTGGCCGAATCCGGCACGGCGATGACGATGTCGGCCTCCACCGGGTGTTCCTCCGCCAGCTGGCGGCCGAAGCGCCGGCGGAACTTGTCGCTGTTTTCTCCGAATACCTTGCTGTCGGGCCGGGCGAAATAGATGTACTCGAAGATGCAGGCGGCCGGTTCCGCCGCTTCGAAGGGGAAGAAGGACCGGATGCCCTCTTCGTCGATGACGACCATTTCGCCGGGTTTCACTTCACGGACGTATTCCGCCTTCATGATGTCGAAGGCACAGGTCTCCGATGCGAGCACGTAGGCATCACCCAGGCGTCCCAGGCACAGGGGTCGGAATCCGCGGGGATCCCGGACGCCGATGAGCTGCGATTCGGACAGGAACACGATGGAATAGGCGCCCTCGACCTGGCGCAGGGCGTCCGCGATCATGCCGGGCAGATCGGCTTCGTTCGATCGCGCGATGAGGTGGAGGACGATCTCGCTGTCGGACGAGGTGCGGAAAATGGAACCGGACTCTTCCATCGACAGGTGCAGCGTGCCAGTGTTGGTGAAATTGCCGTTGTGGGCGGTGGCCAACTGTCCGCGCTTGAAGTTGACCATAAAGGGCTGCGCGTTGTCGACGTTGGACGTGCCGGTGGTGGAATACCGGTTGTGGCCGATGGCCATGTGGCCATCGAGGTCGTTCACCCGTTCGCCGTGTTCGTAGGCTTCGCTGACCAGGCCCATGGCCCGGTGGGATGCGATGTGATGGCCGTCTGAGACCGCCATGCCGGAGCTTTCCTGGCCGCGGTGCTGGAGGGCATACAACCCCAGGAAGGTCAGCCGTGCGGCTGCGGGGTCGCCATAAACGCCGAAGACACCGCACTCCTCGCGAATTTCATCGTCTTCCCACATGGCCTTGCCCCGATTGTATGTAGATGAAGTCCACCGACATTATACGGGCCGGATCTCGAAATGTCCACCGCAATTTTGTGCCATCGAAGCGATTTGCAAAGGGGGCATTTCCGTTGACACTCCGGGGGCCGCCGCCTACATTGCACGTGGCTTTGCACAAGGCTTTGCACAAGGCTTTGCACGAGGCTTTAAACCATTGTTTCGACTCACATTTAAAGGAGAATCAATCCGTGGAACGAACGCTTGTTCTCATCAAGCCGGATGCCGTGCAGCGCGGAATGATCGGCCTCATCGCCGGCCGATTCGAAAGCAAGGGGCTCAAGGTCGCCGGTCTCAAGATGATGCAGCTGACCGATGGGATCCTGAACGAGCATTACGCGCACCTGTCCGACAAGCCCTTCTTCCCCCGAATCAAGTCCTTCATGCAGGAAACGCCGGTCGTGGCGCTGTGCCTGGAAGGCGTCGGCGCCGTGGACGTCGTGCGGAGCCTGTGCGGCGTGACGAACGCCAGGCAGGCCGCCCCGGGCACGATACGCGGCGATCTCGGCATGAGCGTTCAGTGCAACCTGGTGCACGCTTCCGACTCCCTGGAAACGGCGCGGGACGAAGTGCCCCGCTTCTTCTCCGGGGATGAACTGTTTACCTACGCCAAGGCGGAAGACGCCGTCGTCTACGCCAGTGACGAGCGCTAGGCGCCTATACTCCGGTCAGGCATGGACATACTCACCGGTACCATCGAGCGCATCACCTACCAGAGCGAGGAGACCGGCTACACGGTGGCGCGGCTGCGCGCCGAACCGGACGCCTGCAGGACCGCCGAGAACCTGGCGCGTGCGGCCACGCGGGACGGCCTGCTGACCGTCACGGGCGAACTGGCGAAGATCGCGCCGGGCGAGCGCGTCGAAGTCTCCGGGTTCTGGGTAACCCACAAGCAGTACGGCAAGCAGTTCAAGATTGTCGAATCAAAGTCGATCCAGCCCACGACCACGGACGGCATGCGGAAGTACCTGGGCTCGGGACTCATCAAGGGACTGGGCCCGGCCAAGGCCGCAATGATCGTAGATCACTTCGGCGAGGACACCCTCGAGGTCATCGAGAAGACGCCCGGCCGGCTGTCCGAGGTGAAGGGCATCGCGAAGAAGACCGTCGACGTCATCCGATCCGGTTGGGAGGAACAGAAGCACATCCAGGATGTCATGCAGTTCCTGCTCGGTCACGACGTGAGCATGGCCTACGCGGTGAAGATCTACAAGGCCTACGGCAACGAGGCCATCAGGCAGGTCACGGAGAACCCGTACCGCCTGTCCACGGACATCTGGGGCATCGGTTTCAAGACCGCCGACAAGATCGCCATGAACCTGGGGGTGGATCCGGGAGCACCCGCCCGGGTCGAGGCCGGCATCCGGTACGTCCTCGATGCGCAGGCTGACGACGGTCACGTTTTCGTGCCCCTGGAAACCCTCACCGAGGAAAGCGCCGCCGTACTCGAGGTCGACGCCGATACCATTCCCGCCGGCATCGAAGCCCTGGTCCGGGCCGAGGTCGTCCTTCGCGACGAAGACCGGGTCTATCTCCAGCCCCTCTACTACGCCGAGCAGGGCATTGCGAGGCATATCGCACGCCTGGTCGATCATCCCCGCTCCCCGCCGCCCCCCGAACGCATCGACGAACACATCCAGCACATCGAAAAGGAACGCAGCATCGCCTTCAACGCGGAACAGCGCGAGGCGATACACACCTCGGCATCGCGGAGCGTCCTGGCGATTACGGGCGGACCGGGGACCGGCAAGACCACCTGTGTGCAGGGCATCGTCTACCTGTTCAACCGCGTGGGCGCGAAGGTGCTGCTGGCCGCGCCGACGGGCCGGGCTGCCAAGCGGCTTGCCGAGGTGACCGGCGCCGAGGCGAAAACGATCCACCGGTTGCTCGAGTTCAACCCGGGGCTCATGGAGTTCGGCCGCGACCAGGACAACCGGCTCGAAGCGGACCTGGTCATACTCGACGAGTCATCCATGGTGGATACGGTCCTGATGAACGCCGTGCTGCGGGCCGTGAAGACCTCCGTCCGCTTCGTCATGGTGGGTGATGTCGACCAGTTGCCTTCCGTAGGGGCGGGCAACGTCCTCCGGGACATGATCGACGCCGGCCGTCTCCCGGTGGTCCGCCTGACCGAGATCTTCCGCCAGGCCCGGGAGAGCAGCATCGTGATGAACGCCCACCGGGTGAACCGGGGCGAGATGCCGGACACGAAGAACAGGAACCAGGGCGATTTCTTCTTCATCAACGAGCCCGACCCCGCGGCCGGCGCGGATCAGATCACCGAGCTGTTGACGGACCGCCTGCCGCGCAAGTACGGCCTCGATCCCTTCAACGACATCCAGGTGCTCACCCCCATGTACCGCGGCGATATCGGCGTGGATCAGCTCAACCAGAAGCTCCAGCAGGTGCTGAACCCGTCGGGCGCCTCGTTGAAGCGGGGCGACCGGGAACTGCGCGTGGGCGACAAGGTGCTGCAGACGCGGAACAACTACGGGAAAATGACCTTCAACGGCGACATCGGACGCATCACGCACATCGACCCGGACGACCAGGCCGTGGACATCGCCTTCCAGGATTCCGTCCGGTACGATTACGGCGAACTGGACGAACTGGTCCTGGCCTATGCCATCAGCGTGCACAAGAGTCAGGGATCCGAGTATCCCGCCATCATCCTGCCGCTCTACAGCACCCACTACATCATGCTGCAGCGGAACCTGCTGTATACCGCGCTGACCCGGGCCCGGGCGCTGGCCGTCCTCGTCGGCACGCCCAAGGCCCTCGCCATCGCAGTGAAGAACAACCGGGTCGTCGAGCGTTACACGGGGCTGCGGGAAGCGCTGGGCGAATTGATCGGCGACCGGACGGGAAGCCTTCCGGGCCTTACGCCGTGAGGTTCGGGCACGAAATACACCTTGACAGAGGTATAAGGCGTCCTATCTTGTCAGACTTGTTATCCGAACTTGCGAAATCCGGTGAATCCCCCGCAGTCAGCGTCGATGTGTATACATTGTAACTACTTGGCGTACAACATGTTGCGTGATTTAACGGCTGTGCCGCTTCAGGAGGCCCGCGTTGTCCGTCCGTGAAGAGGAACTGAGGGAAGACAGTCCGGAACAGTACCAGAATCCGGATACCGCTTTGTTCGGCGAAGCGGACGAACCCTACCTGCCGGGATTCAACCTGAAGACGATCTGGGCCTGCCTGTTCGTCGGGTTCGTCATGCTGCCGGGTTCGATCTATCTCAGCCTGGTGACGGGGGGGCAGACCGGCGCGGCGGACTGGGTCACCGTCATCCTGTTCCTCGAGATCGCCAAGCGGTCCCTCGTCAAGATGACCCGGCAGGAGATCATGATCCTGTACTGGGCCGCGGCGGGGCTGGCTGCCGCGGGGAACGCCATGAACACGGGCATCACCGGCGGTCCCTTCGCCCACCTGATCTGGGAGCAGTACTACAAGCAGTCCCCGGAAGCCACGGGCATCGCCACGCTGATCCCCACCTGGGTCGTTCCGACCCTCGATTCCACCGCGATGGCAAGCCGGACCTTCTTCCACATGGACTGGTTCGTGCCCGTCCTGGTCCTCACCGCGGTGACGCTGCTCTTTGCCGTCAATTCCTACTCGATGGGGTACATCCTCTTCCGGGTCACCAACGACGTGGAACGGCTGACCTTCCCCCTGGCACGGGTGCACGCGGGCGGGGCCACGGCGCTGGCCGAAACGTCGCAGAACCGGGAGGGCTGGCGATGGCGGGCGTTCAGCATCGGGTCCGTGATCGGCGTATCGTGGGGACTCCTGTACGTGATGATCCCCATCCTGTCCAGCACGTTCCTGGTCACGCCCATCACCATATTGCCCATTCCCTTCATCGATTTCACCACCAGCTTAAGGGAAGTGCTGCCGGCGACCATGGTGGGTATCGGCACCGATCTCGGCACCCTCCTGGCCGGGTTCGTCCTGCCCTACTGGGTCGTGATCGGCACTTTCGTGTCGTCTGCGGCGATTGCGCTCGTTGCCAATCCGCTCCTGTACCACAACGGCATCCTGACTACCTGGGAGCCCGGGATGTCGCTGATCCCGACGCAGATATCCAACAATATCGATTTCTGGCTCAGCTTCACCATCGGCGCCTCCCTCGTCATCGGCATCGTGGGGTTCACCGCGACCATCCGGGCCATACTGAAATCCAATCGTGAGCGGCGGGAAGATCCCGACCGGGAAACGGAAGTGCGACCGACGCCGAAGGGCCGGGGTGACCTGCCGATCTGGCTCGTCTTCATCTTCTGGTTCGTCAGCACGGCGGGTTTTGTGGTCATCCTCTACATCCTGATCCCCGATTTTCCCTGGTGGATCAGTGTCATCTTCGGATTCCTCTGGTCGCCGGTGTTTTCCTACATTGGAGCCCGGATGATCGGCATCACGGGTTCGCCCTACGGCACCTCCTTTCCCTTCGTCAAGGAAGCCTCGTTCCTGCTGTCCGGCTACCGGGGCGTCGACGTGTGGTTCGCTCCGATACCGATCTTCGAGCACGGGAAGGTGGCCGAGACCTTCAAGCAGCTTGACCTTACCAAGACGACCTTCGGCAGTGTGGTCAAGCTGACCGCGGTGACCACCATCCTGATGTTCGTCTGCAGCTTCATCTTCTATTCGCTCGTATGGAAACTCAACCCGATCCCGTCGTCGGCCTATCCCTACGTGCAGAAGATGTGGCCCCTCAACGCGGCCATGCGGACCATCTGGGTGAAGTCCACCCTGCCCGGCGGCATCACGTTCATCTTCGATATCATCAAAATCGAGTACATTATCGCCGGCCTGGGCATCACGGGAGGGCTCTTCGGCCTGATCACGCTGGTCGGCGGCTCGCCCCTCTTCTTCTACGGCCTGGTCGGCGGCATGGCCATGCCGCTCTGGCAGACCCTGCCCACCTTCTTCGGCGCGATCCTGGGGCGCTACTACTTCACCAAGCGCTTCGGCGAAGAGAAATGGATGTCGTACGTGCCCATTGTGCTGGCCGGCTACGGGGCCGGCATTGGACTCATAGGCATGATCGCCATCGCAATCGCGCTGATCTCCAAGGCGATTTCGCAGATCGTGTATTAGGGAGTCCGGAACTGGTCGCCTAGTGGTAGGCCCGCAGCGGCTCCACCGCCTCGGCCACGCGGGCGGCGATGTCCCGCGGAATCCGCGGATTGAACGGGCCGCCCTCGCCTGCCGCTACGTCCTCCCAGCCCCCGATGATCATCGCTTCCACCACCGCCGAGTAGTTGTACTGCCGGCCGTTCATGAACCGCAGGTGTTCGAGGTCTGCGACGAGCGCTTCCACGCGGGCCGACTCCGCGTAGTCACCGCGGCGCTGGGCGTTGTTGATCTCGTCGGCCGAACGGGCGGCGACGATGGCCGTGCCCGAGGTGTGCCCCCGGGCGCCCAGTTCGGCGGCCCGGGTGCTCCGGTCACCGATCCCCCACATGACGATGCCGGTGTCGCCGATGCCTTTGATGAGCGGGGTGACTTCTTCTTCGCTCGTACCTACCTTGACACCCACCATGTGGGGCGAATCATTGACCAGCCGGATAATCGGGCTCACATAGTCCGCTGATCGCATGTACAGCAGGAAGCGCGCGCCGCAATCCGTGCCGAGCCGCTCGGCGAAGGCCATGTAGTCGTCGTAGGTCGCCGCGTGGTCGGCCACGCCGGTGAGCGGCATGATGAGATACACGTCCGGCGGACGGGGAAGGACCGACTGCCTGCGTACGAACTCCTCCGCCTGGGAAAGGGGATTCGGCACGATGCCGGACATAAGGAACCCGTCGTCTCCCATCGCTTCCCCGGTGGCCTCTATGACCCGCATCTGGTCCTCGGAGGAGAAGTGGTGGATCAGGCTCGTGCCCGCGATCCCGATCACGCGCTTTCTGTTCCCGTCGAGATGGTTGTGCTCCATCAGGTACCGGATGTTCCTGCGGTGGCCGTTTAAATCGATAGCGCCGCCGCGGAAGGGCACAATAGGAATCGCGGTAACGGAGTCGAGCGTGTTGTAAAGTGCTTCGGTTTGCATGGATCAGATTCCTTTCGTAAGATGACTGTTGTACCAGCGGCGGTGGAATTGGTGGCCGCGGAACCAGCAGTCGCGGAACCGTTGTACCGGGATCCGGTGGCTGTTCAACGCGTAGCCTCGGTTCAGATCGCTGCCGGATCGACGCGGCAGGCCTCCACGACGCCGGGATCCAGGCTCAGGCCGAGGCCCGGTCGCCGGGGGATATCAATCCGGCCGCCTACAACCTGTTCCGCGGGAGATACGAGCCCTTCGCGCCAGGGCACCTGTCCCCAGGCGTATTCGAGGATGAGGAATCCCGGATGGGAGGCCATGACCTGCACGTGCGCCGCGACCGCAACCGGTCCGAAGGGACCGTGCGGCGCGGTCAGTTGCCCCCTGCTTTCGGCGATTGAGGCGATCTTCTTGAGTTCGCCGATGCCGCCCGCGATCGTGACATCGGGCATGAGGACATCCATAGCATCTGGATCGAAGAGGGGCCAGAATCCCTCGATGAGCATGGCCCGTTCCCCGCCGGCGATCCGCCAACCGGTTTCCATTCTGATCTTCCGGTAGCCTTCCAGGTCCCGCTCCGCCACCGGCTCCTCAAGCCAGTACAGCTCGACCCCGCGCAGACCATCCACGATCCGTCGGGCTTCATCCAGCGAGAAACGGCCGTAGCAGTCGAGGAGCAGGTCGATTTCGGGCTCGATGGCCTCCCGCACGGCGTGAACGCACTGCAGTCCATGGTCGATCAGCGCGTTGCCGGCGCCGAATCGGCCGTCGAAAGGCGCGATCTTCACCGCGGTATGTCCGTCCGTGACGGCGCCCTTGGCCTGTCGGACGAAGTCGTCCGGCGTGCCCTCCAGCGCAGCGCGCGTGACATTGGCGTATACGGGGATGCTGTCGCGGCACCTGCCCCCGAGCAGGGCGTATACCGGGACGTCCAGTGACTTCCCGAGGATGTCCCACAGCCCCTGCTCAAGTGCACAGAGAGCGTGCACGGCGGGCCGGTCCTCCGCAGGGGGTTTCAACTGTGCAGTCAGCTGTTCGATCCGTCGGGGGTCCCTGCCGATGACCTCCCGTTCTAATTCCCGCAGCGCGTCCAGGACCGCTTGCCTCGGCGCCGAGGGATTGAGCTCACCCAGTCCGTCCAATCCATCGTCGGTCCGGACGTGCACGAACACCCAGTGATGTTGTCCGTTCACGTCCACTGCGTCGAGATCGATGCCGGTTATGCGCATGGCACGTGCATTGCGATTGCCTTACGATTGCACCGGGATTCGCGGCCGGCCACTTCGGTCCGATGTGCCCCGCCACGGCCGGCCGCGGTCCGCCGCGACCCGCCGCGCTACCCGACTCGGTCCGCCGCGACCCGCCGCGCTACCCGACTCGGTCCGCCGCGACCCGCCACGGCCGGCCGCGGTCCGCCGCTACCCGCCGCGCTACCCGACTCGGTCCGCCGCGACCCCATGTGCGCCGGATGAATGCCGGCCTCAGGGGCTGAAGTGCACCCCGGCCTCAGGGGCTGTACACGGTGGACTGGTTGTACGGTATGATGAGAGGCTCCGGTCCGCCTTCCGGCAGATGGGAAGCCCATTCCCGCGGATCGTAGTCCCGTGCGACGAAACAGGCGTAATGGGCGGGTACGGCGGTCTTCAGGCCGAGGGAAACCGCGATACGGGCCGATCCGTCGAAGTAGGGGAATTCGCCCTCGTCCGGATGATTGGTCAGAAACCCGATCTGCGGCCGCAGGTCCCTTACCGGCGCGAGCAGGGACTCGTGGTCGGCGAATGTGTTGACCGGGTCGCCGGAAATGTATACACGGACCGGTCCCATTTCGACGACGTAACCGAGGTGCTGCACGTCGGGCGGCGCGATGCCGTCCTCGGGCAGTCCCGCCTGGGGTTTGGCCCACACCGTGTGCGCCTTCGAGGACCCCATTTCGGCGGTGTCGCCGGCCGTTACGATCGTCATGTTCCCGGCGTTCAGCCCCGCTTCCTTCAGCGCGTTTATGCACTCGACCGGTCCCACGTAGCGGACCTGCGGCCAGGCGGCCGCCAGCCGCTTCAGGGATTCCACGCAGGTGTGATCGCCGTGGTTGTGTGTCAGGAGCACGTAGTCGGTCTTCAGGGTTCCCTCATCCAGGGGCGGCCGTGTATGGACGAAGCGGTCCGCGGGTCTTTCACGGGGATTGTAGGGATCGACCTGGATCACTGTGCCGTCCGGATGCTTCAGGCCGAATGAGCTCTGTCCGAACCAGTGGATGCCCACGCTTCCGGCGGGCACTTGCAGGTCTTCGAAGGGATGCATGCGGGAGGTCCTTTCTGAGCACAGCAGCTCAAATTGTCCGTTCTTCATGGGCTCACAGGCACCGGAGAACATAGTGTTTCGGCGTGGTCGTGTCAAGCGGGGCACGCGGGTCCGGGCGGTACCGCGCACACTCCGGAATACGTTACGATTCGCCCGGATTACGAGTCGTCGGCCTACCTTGATTTGCCTTGCTCCGACCTGGTGGTCCCCTTAGACTGAACGGACCATGCTGCTATCCCGTTTTTTCAAAAAGATCGAGTCGGTTGTCGTACCCGTTTCATCACAGGAACGGATGATCGAGGAGCAGATCCGTGGTCGCGGTCTCGACGAACCCCGGGTGATCGAGGCCATGCGCGCCGTACCGAGACACCGGTTCATTCCCGAGGCGTGCCGGTCGCAGGCCTACGAAGACTGCGCCGTTTCGCTAGACCTGGGACAGACCGTGTCCCAACCTTACATCGTGGGGCTCATGACCCGGCTGCTCGATGTGAGCGTATCGGACAGGATCCTGGAAATCGGAACGGGATCGGGTTACCAGACGGCGATCCTGGCCCACCTCGCCCGGTCCGTATACACGGTGGAACGGTTGTCCGTCCTCGGCCAGCGGGCCCGGGAGACCCTGGAATCCCTGGGTTGCGACAACATCCATTTCCGGATCGGTGACGGCTACGAAGGGTGGGCCGCGCATGCGCCCTTCGACGGGATCATGGTGACGGCGGCGCCCAATGTGTTGCCCGATACGCTGTTCGGACAGTTGAAGGACGGTGGTAAAATGGTCCTCCCCATTGGCGAAGAGCTGTATTCCGTGACGCGGTCGGGTGATGAGGCGGTCAAGGTACACCACGGCGGCGTAAGGTTCGTGCCCATGGTGGAGGAGGGGGGGTAGAGTCACTTCGACGACTAGCGGGCTAGCTGCCGGTAATCTCCGAAGATTTATTCAAACAGCCTTCGGATCGAATACGAGTTCCGGGATTACTACCTCCCATGTGTCACATTTCAAGCCTTCACGGAAATTAGGATCGGATGCCTCGCGGCTCCAGGACACGATCGCAAATACAGACGCAGAACTGCACACTGTCCCACCTGGAGGATCGAACGTCCTGGCAAGACGCCCAACCACCGTTCCTTCTTGGTCGAGAAGTTCCCAGGCTCCGTGCTCGGTGATCTGTGTTGTAAGTGGATCGCCGTGCGACAGGGCCGAGATTGCATGGTGGACTGTGTGATTGGTATGGAATCGTCCCGCATACCCCAAGTTTACTTCACGCAGACTGGGACGCCGGTATTGACGTGCGAGTTCACGGGTTGGCTTCTGTGCTCCGTCCTTTGGTCGGTAAAGAATCGATCCATTGATCGGAAAGGCAAAAGGCAGTGAACGTAAATCTCCGGCGTATACTGGGGAATCCGGTTCCTGTACGAGATTTCGCTGCCCGGAATGGCCCACTGAGGAAGGGCCTTGAAAACGCACAGTTGCAAGGGTCTGTTTAGCACGGGTCATAGACACGTAAAAGAGCCGGCGAGGTGCATCAGGATCCTCATCATTTATCGACTTTGTCCCATCCGCCGTCAAGCACCACTACATGTTCAAATTCCAGACCTTTTGCACGGTGTGCCGTAAGCAGCAAAAGGCCATGTTGGCGCCGCTGAGCCTCACGTCCCCATTCCGCAAGCCACTCCATGAAGTGATCTAAAGGCACCTCCCCTACACCTGATTCCAACGCGAAATCTTCCAACGCCGACTGCATCAGTTCCTTCCAAGGTCCTGTGGGTACAGTATTCAAGCAGTAAGCAAGGTCTGTACTGCTCACCGATCGGCTTTCTCGGTGATACAACTGGTCGATAAACAGTCGTGTCTCACGCAGGTGCCAGAAACTCGGGATTTCTTCATTTCCCAAGTGTACCGGGATTCCTGAGACCTCGCAGAGCGCCCTTACAGGATCCAGGAATTTCCACTCGCGCGCGATTACTGCACATTCGGACCAATTCCAGTCTGGAGAGAGTGATTCTAGACGTTTCAGTTCATTGATTGCTACTTGGGCTTGCGAATTCGGATCGCGTCTGGCATGCAGTATCTGTACACGGCCTTTAGATACTGGATCGAGTGCATGCCACTTACCACCTTCGGGGACTTTCTTACGAGCACGATCAATTTGGATGGGATGTTGCGTCTTCATCCTGTTACGGGCCGTATTGATAACGGCGTTTGCCGCTGTAATGATATGGCCAGTGGAACGATAGTTTTCGACCAAGAACATCGGTTTTGGTCCGTAGTCCTCCTCGAATCGCCGGATGAATTCCACAGAAGCTCCGTTGAAGGTATAAATGTTCTGGTCGTCGTCACCGACGGCAAAAAGGGTGAGTTTACGGTCCTCATCCTCAAGGGTTCGCCCTGCTAACGCCGAAATCAATTCGTATTGGTCTTTGCCTATATCCTGATACTCATCTACCAGTATCCATCGGAAACCCGCGAGGAGACGGTCCCGTTGATCGTCCGCCTCTTCTTCTAGACCCTCCCCGTGCAGCAGCGCGACCGCCTGGCGCAGGACTTTCCGGAATTCAGCATCGTCGAGCATTTTCCTTTCTCGCTCCCGATAGCTGACACCAACGATTCGCATGGCGAGTGCATGACAGGTGAGCACGGTTATCCCGCGAGCGTCGTTACCGATCAGTTCCTTCAAACGTCGCCGTATCTCAACGGCCGCATGTCGGTTGTACGCCAGAGCTAGGATTCCTCGGGGATTCTCCCGCCTTACTCGTACGAGGTAGGCGATTCGATGTACCAGCACACGTGTCTTACCCGAGCCGGGACCAGCAAGAACCAGCATGTTCAGCTGTTCGTGGTCATCTGCGACAATCCTCTGCTGGCTGGAGTTTTTCAAACTCTCGACGATGGCTCGCCACGATTCCGGCGTGGTCTCCCGCTCGGTTTCTTTTTCACGATCAGGCAGCCAACGCCGTAGGAAATCATCTTGCTTCAGGCTGAAATAGTCCATGGCCAGCCGCAGCGCTTCGGCCATGTCCTCAAGCCCGCGCTGCGCGAATTCAGCCATTACATGGATCTGGCGAACCTGTCCTTTGTAGTGTTGATTAAGTGGTTCGAAATCCACTTTGGCAAAACCTCTTCTGTCATCGGCAAGCTTGATGGTCATGGCGGGGCGGAATACCGCAAGGCCCTTGTGAAGGCGAATGACCTCCTGCTCATGTAGCCAGAGGAGCGCACGGTCCAGCAGCTTCTCCGGCTTCTTACTCTCAAGAAAAAGGTCCGAAGTAATCGCGGCCAATAGCTTGCCCAGCGTAGTTTCGACGAGTAGATCGGTGCCATGTCTTCCGGCTGGGAGACCTGAAAGCAGGCTTTCCAGTAAACTCTTTGCTCCGTTTCTCCTTCTTAAAGCAAGTTCCTCCAGCTTAGACCAAGGGCGCTTTAACGTCACCTGCACGGTATCCATGTTCGTGCGTCTTACGCCTAGGCTGCCACCGTCCCCGCCTTCGCCGCGTCCGTCGAAGGCGATACTTCGGAGTATGCGCCAAATACGTTCAGGGAGCGGGTTTTCAACTTCATTGTCTCTCAGTAGTTCTGAGGCAACACGCAAATGAAGTGGCCACCTTTCCCCTGTTTCAATATCAGGGGCTGTTTCACGCATCTGTGAGATCAGTTTGGTTTCCAACTCGGTAGCCTCATTGAACCGCTTCTGCGACGATCTGACCACGCCTGAATGCACAAAGGCAGTGAGTGCAGTATCGTTGCTGGCGATGCCTACCCGTTCCAGGTCGTACATGGCGCTGCGAACTGCTGCGGCACTTAAACCGGAGATTCCCATGAGTTCGTCGGTAGATATACCTTCGTCCGGGTCCGCATCGATCAGTGTCTCGGCGATGCTAAGCAGTCTTTTTCGATAGTCTTCGGCGATACTCAATTTTGATAATCGACTTTGTGCTTCCTCGACAGAATCCACCCTCAACGACGAAGGAAAGACCTGCACTCTGTTTTCCTCTCGGGTCAATAGGACCGCCTCTTCAAGCCATGAGACGGCCGTCCGTACCTTGGTATCGTCTGTGGTAGAGTCTCTTTCAAATACCTTCTCATCATCCTCGCCAAGTATCTCGCCGGGTGTGGCCACGACTTCGCCATGCAATCGCTTCTTTCGGTCCAGGTTACGAAGTGACCTGAGTACGCCATGGATTTCCTGTCGAGTAAGTCTTGACCGCGCCGACAGCCCGAATTGCCTTTCGATGTCATCCGTAGAATACAGTAGCACGCAAAGTGCTTCCTGACGGTCACGCCCGGCGCGACCAGCTTCCTGCAGGTAGTTCTCTAACGACCCTGGAATGTCTGCGTGGATAACCAGCCTGACGTCCGGTTTGTCAATTCCCATGCCGAATGCATTCGTCGCAGTAACCACACGCAACTTACCACCGGTAAAGCGATGCTGTACGTCCTTCTTGGTCTCCGGAGGCAGCCCTGCATGGAAGAAGTCAGCCGTAGTTTCTTTGTCCTGAAGGAACTCCGCGATTTCTTCGGTCTGACGCCGCGACGCACAATATATGATCGCGCCGCCAGGCTTATCTTGAGGCAAGTTTGATGTCAAAATGTGATGAATGTGCGCGAACTTCTCTCCGCCAGTTGTCGGGATTACCGTAAATCTGAGATTGGTGCGATGGGTGCCGCCGTCAAAGACCTTCAATTCGATACCTAGTTCATCTTTGAAATGCTGTTTGATGTCCGCCACTACATCGGGTTTGGCTGTTGCGGTCAAGCACATTACAGGAGGTATCGACTGCTTTCCGGCTCTTTCACGTATGAATCGTCCCACGTAACGGTAGTCCGGCCGGAAGTCGTGTCCCCACTTTGAAAGGCAGTGGGCTTCATCCAATACCCATCCTCCGATCTCACGCTGATCGATCACGCGCCGGACCGCGGTGCTGCGCAGTTGTTCTGGTGAAATGAGCAGGAGTCCTGCATCGCCAAAACGAACGCGATCAAGTGCATCATTCCGTTCCGGCAGGCTCAACAGTCCGTTAACGGCCACGCACGAACCGACACCCTGTGCCTCCAGGCCCGACACCTGATCTTCCATGAGTGCGACTAATGGGGAGATCACAACAGTTAGGGCGCCGGTCTTGTCATAGCGAGACAAAGCGGGTATCTGATAGCAGAGGGATTTGCCCGTTCCGGTGGGCAGAATGCCCAATAAGTGTCGACGGGACATTGCTTCTTCAATGATGACCTGTTGCATGGGACGACCATCATCGTCCTTTGGATCTGGACGGTATTCGTCAAAACCGAACCATCGTTTAAGTTCCTTTCGAGGATCGTGTCTTTCGCCGCACCAGTCACAGTCCGATTTGCCGCAGGGTGTGTCCCTGAGTAACCGTACATATTCACCGGCTTGCGGAAACTGGTGTCGTACCCAGGGCGGCATTACCGAATTACCTCCCGATACCGACAACCAGGCCAAAGCGTAAGCAAGGGACCATCCATTGGGATTTTCCTGGTTCAGAACCCTTTGACCGTGGTTCGCGCATGCGTTTCCGTCTAGCTGATTTTGGATCGCCTCAAACGCCGCCGCACGGGTTGGCAGTTCTGCACCGCGTATGTCGGTGAAAACGTCCTCAAAACCCGTACCATTGGAATCTATGGAAGTCAGGTAATGCCAGGCGGCAAGCAATTCAGGGGACAAGTTTTGAAATGCGTTGTATTGGTTACTTAAGACTTCTAAAACAAGACGGGCATCCAGTTCGGGGTTATTTACTCTACCTCGTTTCAGTTGAGCATTCTGATAGTGTTTGACGAGGTGGTGATAGGGATTGCGGGGAAAGGCAAGAGGGTTGAGCCATAATGTGTCCACCGCCGGTAAACTCAACACGGCAAGATCCGGTTTTACAGCCCGGAGATGTGGAACATCGAAATCGATAAGGTTGTGTCCAATCAGAAAATCCGCAGTTCCGGCGAAATCGTCAAGCTTCGCCAGAGCCGAGTCTAAACTGCCCCGTTCGAAGATCAGAGTTTGATCGACACCGGGACGCACTGCAGCAAATGAACGAATACGTCCGCTTTTTTTGTTTACTTCGAGATCAAGAGAGAGACAGCGAGGGAGTAAGGAGGAGTCCATGTTCGATGCGATTCGCAGCAGCTCCGATCAGGCGGCGCCCAGCACCTCGCGGGCGGCATGCGTGGTCTCGCGGACCTGGTCCAGGGTTCCCATTCCGAACATCGAGGCCGATACGCCGATCTCGTTGAAGACGTATTCGAACGCCTTTTGTCCGAGGTAACGGCCGCCGGCCATCGGCTTGATGGCGATGACGGGCTTAGCAGCCTGTCTGATGGCGTCTATGGCCACGTCGCGCGTGGGAAACATGAAGGTGCCCGGGGCGTTGACCGTGGTGAGGTAGCCGTCGACGGGGATGTTCTCAGCCTCGAGCAGCGGCAGCGTGACCCCGGCGTGGTGGACGCTGGTGATCACGGTGTCGAAGCGTTCTCGCAAGAACCCCAGGTACTCGCGGATCAGGTCGAAGCGCCCCGTCATGGCGAGCAGGTCGATTTCGGCGCCCGGATCGGCGACGAGTATATCGCACCCCGCGAAGAAACCCAGGTACTGCTCCAGGACGCTGTAGTCGATCTCGAAACGGGCGGCGTCTGCTTCGGTGTACGGCGGCACGGTCTCCGGGGTAACGATCCCGTCGAAGGTGTCGCCCAGGTTGTAGCGGATGATTTCGTCGCGGTGGAAATGATCGCGGAAGGCCTGGCCGGCAAGGGCTTCATTGCAGCCGTAGAAGGTCGAATGCGCGCGGTCTGAGTACGAAACGATTTCACCGTCCAGCGTAACAGGGATCAAGATATAGGCCACCATGCCCATCTGAGTGCCGGTCTGTTGCTCGGTTTCCCAGATGGCCTGCAGGTGCAGCCGGTCGAGTTCGGGCAGCATGTGGTCCACCTGGACGGCCGTGATGCCGCCTTCTTCCACGGCATATCGCAGCACTTCGGCTACCGATTGGACGCGGCTGAAGGTGCGGTAATTCTTCGCGTCCCGCGCCTTATTTTGATAGGAACAGCCGTCGTAGGGGTGGATCCCCATGATCAGGCGGGGTACCTCGGCCTGGCCGATCCGTGTCGTGGGTACGCCGCAGCCTTCCAGGTAGGATTGCATGACTGAACTCGTACGTCAGAAACCGCAGATTCAAATGGATAGTAATGACCAATGTAGGTGCTCGCGCAGCAACAGGACAACGTGTGGTACCACCGTTAATATAGTCCGTCAAGCAGCCTTTACGCAAGTCCAGGACGTCTCGCCAAACGTGTACCGAGAATACCACTTCAGTCCCTCCGGATTTATACCCATGTCCCGCCTTGACCCGTGTCATCTTTTGGATTATATACTTGCAATCCCGCCGAAACGACCTTCCTCGGCGGTATCGCACGCGTACATTACAGTGAAGTTGCACGACACAGATAAGCGGCACGTCTTGTGCTGCCTTCGAGTTTGTTCAACCGGAGCAATGCCATGATGGCGACCATTGAGAAGATCGCGGAAGTCGAGGCTATGGTGGGCGAGGGACCGGTCTGGGATCCGGACAGCAGAACGCTGATCTGGACCGATATCCGGACCGGCCGGTTCTTCACCTATGACCCAGCCACGAACCAGAATCGCCAGGTGCACGACGGCTTCAATGTCGGTGGATTCGCCTTCAACGAATACGGAGGTCTTGTGGCCTGCATCTGGGACGGGGTCGTGCTATGGAAGTCGGACGACGAGTGGGTGCGCGTTTTCGACGAGATCCATGAAGGAGAACCGCTGCGATTCAACGACGTGACGGCCGATCCCGGCGGGCGGATGTTCGCCGGCTCCCTGATCGACGACGGCCTGGGGAAGCTGTACCGTTTCGACCCGGACGGCACCGTGGAAGTCATCGAAGAAGGGATCGGGTGCAGCAACGGCATGGGGTACTCGCCGGACGAATCGATCATGTACTACACCGATTCCGCCGTGCGGACGATCTACGCCTATGATTACGACCGGACGACCGGTTCCGTCTCCAACCGGCGCGATTTCGTCAAGCTGCCCGATACCGCGGGGGTTCCGGACGGGATGACGGTGGACGCCGAGGGATTCGTCTGGACGGCCGTCTGGTTCGACGGATGCATCGTCCGGTTCGACCCCGTCGGCGTGGAGGAGCGGCGCATCGCGCTGCCGGCGATCCAGACTTCGAGCGTCATGTTCGGCGGCAATGACCTGACGGACATCTACGTAACAACCGCCGGGACTTCGCTGGAACCCGGCTCACCCCTCGATCCGAAGGACTACGACTGGCAGGCATATGGCGAGCATTACCGCGGCGGCGGACTGTTCCGCGTGCGCCAGGACATCCAGGGGAAACCAGAATACAAGGCCCGTTTTCCGTGGCCGGACAAGACCTGATAGACAAGACCTGATAGACAAAACCTGACAGACAACCCTGACTGGAGGAATGCGTGGCCTTCGATGTCGTCATTCACGGTGGTGAGGTAATCGATGGTACAGGCAGGACCGATCGGTACCGCGCGGACGTTGGGATACAGGACGGACGTGTGGCGGGGATCGGCGATCTGGCGGATGCCGAGACCGCCCGGACGATCGACGCCGGCGGCCATGTCGTGTGTCCCGGCTTCATCGACGTCCACGTTCACTCCGAGAATTCCCTGCTGGGCGGACGGGACCAGATGGGCGGACTCCGGCAGGGCGTGACGACCCATTTGCTGGCGCCGGACGGTTTCGGCTGGGCCGGACTGCCGCGCGAAGAGGCCCTGCCGCTCTGGCATTACACGCAGTTCGCCTACGGCGAGCCCCTGGAGCCGGTCAACTGGCCCACCATAGCGTCCTACCTGGACCTCTTTCCGGGCCGCTCACCCGCTAACGTGTATCCCCAGGTGCCGCACTGCGCCGTACGTGTCAAGGCCATGGGCTGGGACCCATCGCCACCCACGCCAGACCAGCTGAAGGTCATGGAAGCGGAGACCCGCGCCTGGTTGGAAGCCGGCGCCGGCTGCCTCTGCCTGGGACTGGACTACCAGCCCAGCGCCAACGCGCCCTTCGAGGAGCTGGTAGCGCTTTGCAAGGTGGCCGTGGAGTACGACGGGCTCTACGCCGCTCACCTGCGGTACCAGATCCTGGGGCGGGAACGGGCCTGGCAGGAGATCATCGACCTGCACCGGGCCAGCGGCATTCCCGTGCATGTATCCCACGAGCGCGTCGACGACATGTCGGGTCGGATCCTGGATCAGGCCGTGAAAGACGGGGTGGACATCACTTTCGAATCCTATCTCTACCCGGCCGGCATGACCCATATCACCATGCAACTGCCCATGTGGGTCCAGACGGGCAGTCCCGACGAAGTGCTCGAGCGGATGCGCCAGCCGGATACCCGTCGCAAGGCCCTCGAGTATCTGAAGTCGACGAACCTGGCTGATCGCCAGTACATCGGCTATACTCGTTCAGGCAAATTCGCGGGGATGACCCTGGGCGAGGCCGCGCGGAGCGTGAACAAGACGAACGAGGAATTCGCCTACGACCTCGTGCTCGATGAAGACGGCATCCAGGCCTTCGTCATGTTCTGGCCGGCGCCGGAAGCGGAAGTCGACGCCGTGCTGAACCGGACGGCGCCCCATCCCCTCATGATGGTCGCCAGCGACGGCGTATATGACTGCACCCATCCCCATCCCCGGGGACAGGGGTGTTTCGCGCAGATGCTCCGGAAATTCGTCCGGGAGCGCGAGCTGCTGTCCCTGGAAGAGGCTGTCTACAAGATGAGCGGCTTTCCGGCAGAACGTTACCGGCTGAAAGACCGGGGCGTGCTGCGCGAAGGCGCACCCGCGGACGTGGTCGTCTTCGATCCGCAGACCGTGGCCGACCGGGCTACCTTCGAAGCGCCGATTCAGCCTCCCGACGGCATTCCCCACGTCTTCGTCAACGGCCTTCCGGTCATCGAAAACCACGAGCCCACGGCGCACCGCCCGGGCCAGGTCCTGAGCAGGGGATAGGAAGGACGCGTTGTAGATACATGGATTGGGATCTGGCTGCTTACTTTCCCGCATTCGACGGACCGGAGATGCGCCGTTTCAAGGCCGATCTCCGGGACGATCTGGACGCTTTGCTGACCGATGCCTCGGGCACGGCCGCCCTGAATCCCGGCAACCTGGAAGTATGGGAGCGCATCGTCCTGTCCTTCGAAGACACCGTCACCCGGTTGCGGCACCTGGGCTCCTACGTTTCCTGCATAACCTCCGCGGACGCGAACAATGAGGATTACGCCGCGGAGGAAGGGGCATTGAGCCTGCTGGACGCCCGGCTGTCCAAGATCCTCGTGGAACTTCAGCGGGGGTTCAAGTCCCCTGCCGGCGAGGTATTCGAAACTTTCATTTCCCGCCCCGCACTCCGGGACGCCCGGTACCGCATTACCCGGATCAGGGAACAGTCCCGGCATACCATGTCCACGGAGGAGGAACACCTGGCATCGGACCTGGGCGTGGACGGGATCGAGGCCTGGGGACGGCTATACGACAGGATCTCGGGCAAGCTGACTTTCGAGATGGCCTATCCCGACGGCCGGCGGGAGCAGGTGCCCATGTCGCAGCGCCGCGCCCTGATGGAACACCCGGACCGCCGCGTGCGCCGCGCCGCCTTCGAGGGGGGCAACGAAGCCTGGACGTCGATCGAGACCGTGCCGGCCGCCGCGTTGAACGCCATCGGAGGCACGCGGTTGACCCTGTACCGCCATCGCGGCATGGACCATATCCTGGACAAGGCCCTCTTCCAGGCGGCCATTTCTCGCGAGACGCTGGACGCCATGTTCGAAGCGGTGTTCGCGGAAATCGACGTAGCCCGCGATATCCTGGCGTACAAGGCGCACCTCATGGGCGGCGACACACTGGGTTGGTACGACCTCTCGGCGCCTTTGACGGTGGAGCACCAGTACGAACCTTCCTGGGAAGATGCGAGGGTATTGGTGCATCGGGCTTTCGCTGCCGGATATCCCGCACTGGCGGACTACACGAACGAGACCTTCGAGCAGAAGTGGATCGACTGGTCGCCCCGGCCGGGCAAGCGTCCCGGCGCTTTCTGCACGGGATCTCCCCTGACGAAAGAGTCCCGGGTCTACATGACCTATAACGACAGCATGGGTGACGTGTTGACCCTGGCCCACGAGTTGGGACACGCCTTTCACGGACATCTGATGCGGGGAGAACGCACGCTGAACCGCGCCTACCCCATGACCCTGGCCGAATCCGCTTCCACCTTCGGCGAGATGCTGCTCATGCGGGGCCTGCTGGAGGAACCGGGCGTAAGCGCCGAAACCAGGGCCTACCTGCTGAACCTGGAGGCCAGCGACGGCGCGACCTACCTGATGGACATCCCGGTGCGCTTCGAATTCGAAAAGGCCTTTCATGAAGAACGGGCGGACGGCGAAGTCGGCGTGAGCAGGCTTAAAGAGATGATGGTCGATACCCAGCGCCGCGTGCTCGGCGACGTGCTGGACCCCGAGGGCGGCGATCCCTATTTCTGGGCGTCCAAGCTCCATTTCTACATCACGGACACCACCTTCTACAATTTCCCCTATACCTTCGGGTACCTGCTCAGCCGGGGCCTGTTCGCGCAGTATGAGAAGGAAGGTCCGGATTTCCTGCCGAGATACGAGCAGTACCTCAAGCTGACCGGCAGCGATACGGCGGAAAACGTGGTGCGGAAGACCATAGGCATCGAACTCACGGAACCCGAGTTCTGGTCGGATGCCATACGGGGGTTGGAAGGCGTGCTGGATCAGTTGAAGGTAAGCGTGGCCGAGAGCCGGGCCGTGTTGAACTAGCCGGTGTCGGGTGGACGCGCCATGCTACATGCGGGCAAGGTCCAGCTGCATGTAGGCCTGGCCCGACGGACCCGACCCGACTCGGCAAGGAGAGCTTCATGACCGTCATCGAGGGGGAGCGCAACCGATTCCACGGCGTGGAAGTCGACTCAGGCGCCCTGCCGGACAACCCGGACGGATTCAGGGAGCGCCTGGACCTTTCGATACGGACGTGGAAGGGAGAGGATCTCCAGGTCGCCTGGTTCAAAGTCCCGCTGGACCGCGCATTTCTCATTCCCGCGCTGGTGGACGCGGGAAGCGTGTTCCATCACAGTACCACCGATTACCTGATGTTGACGCTCCGCCTGGCGAAAGACGCCTTCGTACCGCTGTACGCGACCCATTACATCGGCGCCGGCGGCGTGGTGATCAACGAGAAGAACGAACTGCTCGTGGTCTGCGAGCGATTTCGCGGGGGACGCGCGCCGTACTACAAGCTGCCTGGCGGCGCGCTGCAGCCAGAGGAGCACCTGGCCGAGGGCGTCGTCCGGGAAGTGTTCGAGGAAACGGGCGTGCCGACCCGCTTCGACGGCCTGGTCTGCTTTCGCCATTGGCACGGCTACCGGTACGACAAGTCGGACATCTACTTCGTCTGCCGGTTAAAGCCGCTCCACCAGATCATTGAGATGCAGGCCACGGAGATCGAAGAGTGTTTCTGGATGCCCGTGGAGACCTACATGGGTTCGGAGAACGTCAGCCAGTTCAACAAGCTCATCGTCAAGGCCGCCGTGGAGAACCAGGGCCTGAAGGAAACGTGGGTCGACGGTTACGGAGATCCGGAAAGGTACGAGTTCTTCATGCCGGAGTAGATCGTATTAAAAATAGTACAATATCAATAACTTAACACATCATCGAGGACTGACCCATGGCAAAGACGCGCCGGCGACGCAAGAAGCATCCCAATATCGTACTGTTGGGCGTGGATTCCCTTCTAGCCGATCACATGAGCTGTTACGGCTACCACCGACAGACCACGCCCCACATCGACCGTTTTGCCGAGGGCGGCGCGTTGTTCGAGAAGACGTACAGCGCCCATATCCCCACGACCAGCGCCTATGCGTCCATGCTGACCGGCCTGGACGCCTTCGGCACCCAGGTGGTGGCCCTGCGGCACAAGGGCGGCTTGCGGGAGGACGTGCAGACGCTGCCCGAAATTCTGCGGGAACAAGGATATGCAACCACATCCGTCGGCTTCGCCGGGAACCCGTCGTCCCGCGGTTTCGACAAGTACCTCGAGTATCCGAGCTGGGGAAGCTGGAACGAAGGGCGCAGTCCCAAGGCGCAGAGTCTGAACGACGTAGCCATCCCGGAACTGGACCGGCTCGCCAGGCGGCGCGGTCCTTTCTTTCTGTTCCTTCGCCACATGGATCCTCACGCGCCGTACCTGCCGCCGGCGCCCTACGAGCGCATGTTCTATCACGGCGACGAGTGCGACCCGAAGAACCGGTCCATGGATCCGGTCAAGGCGTTCAAGCCCTTCTGCGATTTCTTCGCCCAGTGGATGCCACCCGGCATCACCGACAAGGACTACGTGATCGCCCAGTACGACGGCGCGGTGGCGTACATGGACGCCTGCATCCAGACGATCTTCAACGCCCTCGAGGCCCACGGCATCATGGACGAGACGATCGTGATCCTCAACGGCGACCACGGCGAGACGCTCTACGACCACGAATGCTGGTTCGACCACCACGGTCTCTACGACGTGACGCTCCACGTCCCGCTCATCATCCGGTATCCGGGAAGGATCCCCGCAGGCGGCCGCGTCAGTGGGTACAACCAGCACAAGGACCTCGTGCCCACCATCCTGGACCTGGCGGAAATCGACACGGGGATCGACTTCGACGGCGACAGCCTGATGTCCCTGGTCGACGGTACGGTGCCTTCCTTCGACAGCGATTTCTACATCACCGAGTGCACCTGGATGCGCAAGCACGGCTGGCGAACGCCCCAGTGGAAGCTGATGGTGGCCCTGGAACCGGATTTCCACTTCAAGCCGCCGGTCGAGCTGTACAACCTGGTGGAGGATCCGGATGAGAACAATAACCTGGCCGATGAGCTGCCGGACGTGGTAAACCTGCTCAAGCGGCGCATGAGGAACTGGATCAGCAAGCGGGTGAAGGAGACCGGGAAACGCAATCCCATGCTGACCCAGGGGGACTGGCACGGCCACGAGGGAGTGGGGGCCTTCAAGTCCTCGCAGCAAGCTTACGACACGATGCATATCGGCGATCCCAACCAGGCCGCGAGCCTGCAGGCCCGCAGCCGGTAACGGGGTCGCCGCGCCGCGTCGCGTGGTATTAAAACCGCTTTTTCTACACAGGTATTTAGTGGACCGATCCGTGCAACTTACTGAAATATCGTAGTTTAACACGCGAGAATCGATAGTCGGAGATTTAGCAAAGGAGCGTTTCAAGATGGGGCTGAATATCGCGGTGGTGGGCATGGGCGGCATCGGAAACAACCATGCACGGAACTACCAGGCGCATGAAGCATGCACGATCGTGGCCGTTTGCGACGCCATCAAGGAAAAGGCCGACGAGGCGGCGCAGACTTACGGCTGCCGGGCATTCTACAGCGTCGGCGACCTGCTGAACAGTGGGCTTAAGGTCGACGCGGCCAGCGTCTGTACGGCCGGCGTGGAGAACGGCGGGGATCACTACGCGCCGACGATGGAACTGCTGGGTGGCGGCATCCCTGTGCTGGGCGAGAAGCCCATATCCAACGAGATCCCGAAGGCCCGGGAGATGGTCGCACTGGCCCGGGAACGGGGCATACGCTACGGGATCAACCTCAACCACCGTTTCACACCCGCCGCATTGCGGGCGAAGGAGTGGGTCGAGGCCGGCCGATTAGGCGAACTGAACATCATCAACATGACGATGTGGATCAACAACCCCAACGAAAGCTCGCCCCATTTCCACATGCGGGCGCTCCACCCCCATTCCATCGACGTCATGCGGTATTTCTGTGGCGACGTGGAGAAGGTACAGGCCTTCTTCAAGAAGGGCCGTGGACGGAAGATCTGGTCCAACGTCCAGGTCAACATGCTGTTCGAAAACGGCGTCGTCGGACACCTGACCGGGAGCTACGACGCCGGTGGAAGCTATGGCCTGGAGACGTGCGAGGTCGTGGGCTCGGACGCCCGATTCGTCATACGCGAAGCCTGCGAGCAACTGGAGTTCTATCCCCGGCATTCAAGAGAGGTGGAATCCTACCAGTACCTGGGCGGTATGTTGGGGTTTTCCGAAACTTTTGAGTCCCGGATTACCCGCTGGGTCGAACAGAACCTGGAAGGCGCGGCGCCGGAGGACATCGACGCCAGGGCCGAGGACGCCCTGCGCGCCCAGTTGATCATCGAAGCCGCCATCGAATCATGGGACACCGATTCCGTCGTGACGGTTCAATACTGACGGCAATACCGACAAGGAGAAATCATGAAACTTGGCGCAAACTCGGTCCTGTTCGGCGGCTACGACATGGAGACGGCCTTCAAGTACCTGGCCATGGCCGGGTACGACGGCATAGAAGTGTCGGCCATCGGCGGCATGAGCGAGCATCTCGTCCTGTCGGACTGGCGGGCCATCGCGCCGGAAATACGGCGTCTGACCGAGGAATACGGCCTGGAATTGCTGGCCATGGAGCAGCCCTCCCAGGACGTAGAAGTCATGGAGTCTGCCTTCCAGGCCGCGGCCGAGACCGGCATTCCGATCATCAACTGCGGGCCCGGCGGCACGTCCGGAGACGAAGAAAGCCTCCAGGCCACCATCGATTCCCTGGGCAGACTGGCGGACCGGGCGGAGACCCACGGGGTAACGCTCTGCGTCAAGGCCCACGTGGGCGCGAGTATCTACGACACGCCGACGACGCTGCGCGCCATGGAAGCCATAACGTCACCGTCCTTCGGGATCGACATGGATCCTTCCCATATCCACCGAGCCGGCGAGAACACCGTGGAGGCCATCAAGGCCGTGCTTCCCCGGGTCCGCCACGTGCACATCCGCGACTGCAAGGGCCGCCAGGCCGGTCCCGGCGCGCCGGAGGACCAGGCCAATGGCAGGGGGGATATCGACCTGGTCGGGTATATCCGCGCACTGCACGAGGGCGGCTACGATGGCCCCGTCAACCTCGAGGTCATCGGGGCAAAGGAGTATACGCTGGAACAGTGCTGCGTCATCGCGGCGGAGACCCGGGGCCACATGCAGGCGTGCCTGCAGGCCTGCGGAGCGCGGTAGGGGGGTAGGCCGGAGCGCGGTAGGGCGACAAAACGGCAGATAACCGGAGAGGCACACCATGAAAATCACCAAGCTGGAGACCTTCCTCGTCAAGCCCCGCTGGCTCTTTCTCAAGATCCATACCGACGAGGGCCTGGTGGGACTCGGCGAGCCCATCCTTGAAGGCCGGGCAAAGACCTGCGCCCAGGCCGTGGCCGAGCTGGAACCCTACCTGGTCGGCAAGGACCCGACCCGGGTGGTCCACCACTGGCAGGCCATGTACCGCCACGCCTTCTACCGGGGCGGCCCCATCCTGACCAGTGCGCTAAGCGGGGTGGAGCAGGCGTTATGGGACCTGTCGGGCAAGGCCCTGGGCGTGCCGGTGTACAAGCTGCTGGGCGGTCCCACGCGGGACCGGATCCGGCTGTACAAGGGCGGAGGCGACCCGGCCACCATCAAAGATTGGATCGCGAAGGGTTTCACCTGCTTCAAGACCGGACCCTATTCCGAACGGCCGGCCCGGATCATCGAGAACAAGGCCTTTATCGACACGGCCGCCGGCCATTTCGCCCGGCTCCGTGAAGTCGCCGGCCCGGAAATCGACCTGGCCATCGACTTCCACGGCGCGATCAGCCCCCAGACGGCCAAGCTGCTCATCAAGGAACTCGAACCCTACCAGCCCTTTTTCGTGGAAGAGCCCGTCCAGTGCCAGAACGTCGACGTGCTCGCCGAGATCGCCCGGGGCACCCACCTGCCCATCGCCACGGGAGAGCGCGTCTTCACCAAGTGGGGGTTCCGCGAGATCCTGGAGAAGCAGGCCGCGTCCATCCTGCAGCCGGACCTGTGCCACGCCGGCGGCATCTTCGAGGTGCGGCTCATCGCGGGCATGGCCGAGGCCTACTACGGCGGGATCGCGCCCCACAATCCCCTCGGACCCATTTCCCTGGCCGCCTGCCTGCAGCTGGACGCCTCGATCCCCAATTTCGTCGCCCAGGAGCACACCACGCTGGGCGAGGGATACCTCAAGCAGCCCTTCGTCTTCAAGGATGGATTCGTGGATCTGCCCACCGGACCGGGTCTGGGGATCGAGTTGGACGACGATGCCATGGAGGAGCAGATCGACCACGACTGGCGGAACGGCGAGAGTTACCTGGCCGACGACGGGTCCGTGGTGGACTGGTAGGACCAGGACGGGTAAGACTAGGACGGTCAGCGGGTACACACCAGCCTGAAACAGTGCTAGAGGACGCGCACCAGCCTGAAACCGCTTTCTATGGCCGCCAGGGGGTCGGGGAGTCCGGGGTTCATCTCCAGGCTGACCGGGCCGTCGTATCCGATGTGGTCGAGGGTAGCCAGCGTACGCTTCAGCACGTCCCGGGTGAGCACCCCGTCGCACAGGGCCCAGTGGAGATCGGACACGCCGTCGTTGTCGTCAAGGTGGAAGTAGCCGAGACGGTCGCCGGCCGCCGCGACACTGTCGGCCGGATCTTCCTTCGAAATCTGTGCGTGACCGATGTCGAACAGCAGGTACAGGTTGTCGTGACCCAGCTTCGCGATGTAATCGAGGGTGTCCCGTACCGTCGCCAGGGCCTTCCCCGGAAAATGCTCGATGCACAGCTTGATGCCGTACCCGGCCGCGACGCCGGCGAGGCCGGTCACGGACTCCCCGTACCGGTTCAGCGACTCCGCGTCGCCGATTTCTCCGGGCAGCACGTAGGCCCTTCGGATGCCGGTCTCGTGGGCGTATTCGAGGGCCCGGCGGGTGTGTTCGATGGCCGCGTCGCGCGCGTCGGCATCGGCCGCGTCGAGCGCCGCGTGCTCCGGCATACCGAAACCTGTAGCCATGCACGCCGGCGTGAGCTCCAGGTCCGAGATCAGCCGCCGGGATTCGGCGGACCTGAAGTCGAAGGGACGGTGGTCGATTTGGCGCAGTCCCGTCCCGGCAATCGCCGTCAAAGCGTCCGCTTCCGGTCCATTTAAGGCCCAGGTGCAGCAGGAAATCGTCATCTTGCCGGTCCCCCTTGCGCATACATTTCGTGATTAAACCGCTGTCCCAGCCGCAGCATACCGGTCACCGGGTCGCGGGGCCCGGTGTCGAAGGGATCACCGGTCTCGTCCATCCAGCGTTGTAGCCGTGCTTCACACTCGTCCTGAATCCCCCGAAAATCTGGGACACCGGCCAGGTTTTTCATCTCGAAGGGATCGTCCTGCCGGTCGAAGAGCAGCGTGTCCCGTTGATTCTCGTGCCAGCGCGCATAGACCCATCGGTCCGTCCGGATCCCGCGCCAGAAGCCGACCCATTCGCCCCGGTGCGGCCAGCCGGGTCCAAGGATCTGCAGATAGACCGAATCGCTGCGCGGTCCCGGAATGCCGGTCAGCACGTGCGAGTGATCCGTGCCCTGCACGCCGTCGGGCACCGGTACGCCGGACATGCCGAGCAGCGTGGGCATCATGTCCACGCTGCTTACCAGGGCGTCGCTCCTCGTCCCGGGTGCGATCCTGCCCGGCTTCCGGGCGATGAAGGGCACATGGATCGATTCCTCGTACGGCGTCGCCTTCGAGGCGCGGAAGGAAGGATGCATCCAGCGGTCCATGGGCTTTCCGTAGCCGTGGCTGCTGAGGTGGTCTCCGTGGTCCGAGGTGAAGACCACCAGGGTGTCGTCCCGGATGCCCAGCCGTTCCAGCGCTTTGTCCAGCCGGCCGAACTGGTCGTCCAATGCGGTCACGTTGCCGTAGTAGTGGGCGATCTCCCGCCGGGCGAAGGCGGCGAACTGCTCCGGTACGTTGGGCGGCAGATCCACCTTGTCCGGGTCGTAGAGGTCGTACTCGGCCGGATACGCATCGTAGGGCCAGTGGGGCGGTCCCCAGCTCAGCACGAGGGCGAAGGGCCGGCCGGCATGTTCCCTGGCATGTTCCTCCATGAACCGGATCGCCAGTGAGGTTTCCGTTTCCGGCGCCCATCCCGCCATGTCGATGGGACCCTGCTCGTTCTCATGATAGGACACGTCGTAATAATCGTGATTGCAGTCGTAGGCGGCCATGTAATCGAAGCCGTATCGGCCGTCCTCGCCATAGGGACCGTAGCCCAGGTGCCACTTGCCGATGTAGGCCGTGCGGTAGCCATGGTCTCCGAGTACGGCCGGCAGGAAGTCCTGGTTCCCGTGAAGGAGGTACTCGTTGTCCATGACCCCGTTGACGTGCGAGTACCGGCCGGTCATGAGCTGGCCGCGGTAGGGCGAGCAGATTGGACAGCTGGAATGCACCTGGTCCAGCACCATGCCTTCGGACGCGAATCGGTCCAGGTTCGGCGTTTGCACGACGGGGTTGCCGCTGGTACCCATGGCGGAGTACCGGTGCTGATCGTCGAATACGTAGAGGATGTTTGGGCGGGACATCATGGTCTCGGCCGGCGCGGGTTGGCCATGGTCATGGTCGCCCGTCACGACCCGTCGAGCGCCTTGCGCATATCGTCGCCTTCACGCCGCCAGTAACCGTGCAGCACGTGCACGTCCGTGCCGATGCAGAAGTGGCGCACGCCGAGATCGAGATAGTACCGGGCCTCGTCCGCGGTGTTGATTTCCGCGCGGGGGTTCCTGCCCGCGGCCAGGGATTTGTCGATGACCACGCGTTCGACGGATTTTACCGCTTCGCGCTGGCCGATCTTGCCTACGTTCACGGAATAATCGGCCGGTCCCCACTGGATCATGTCGATCCCGTCTATTTCCAGGATCTCGTCCAGGTGGTCCACCGCGGGTCCCTTTTCGATCATGACGGCCACGACGATCTCGTCCAGGGCGTCAACATAGTCCTGGCCGCCGCCGTATCCCATGTAGGAGAACCTGCGCGTCGCAACGCCGTAGGTACCCAGGGATTCCGGCGTATCCGGGCGCACGATGTCCACGCACGAACGGAATTCGTCCGGGGTCCGGCAGTCGGCGAAGAGCACGCTCTGGAATCCTGAACCGATGGCCCGCTGCGCGAGGAAGCCCCTTGGCTCCTGGTCGACCTTGATCATCAGGCCGAGGTCGTGCAGTTCGGCGGCGCGGCCCAGGTTGTCCAGGTCATGGAGGTCGTAGGGTCCGTACTCTCCCACGAATTCGACGTAGTCGTACCGGCCGGTGTGCCCCACGAGTTCGACCACGGAGGGCCAGACCGTGTGTATGTGGGTCGCCAGGGACGGACGGCCCTCGTTCAGGATACTTCTGAGCTTGTTCGGTCGCATTGATCTCGTTTGCCTTTCCGGGTTCCGGGTCGCATTACGACCCGTTTGGCTTCGAAGCTTCGAAAGCCGTCATGGCCTGGTCCGCCCATTCGATATGCATCTGGATCATTGAGATCTCCCGCTGCAGTGAAAGGGCGAAATGGAGCGAGCTTTCGGCCTGCGTCCTGGTCTGAGACTTGAGGATGCTGGCGTAGGTCCTGGCCTTTCGCCTGAAATCCTGGAGGAACCGCAGCGTTTCCTGGTCGCTAGCGATGTCTTCCATGAACCGGAACCTGAGCATCAACTCGGAGAGGTTGTCCCTCAGATCGGATACGGCGAGCCGCTTGTGCAGCCACGCGCCGAGGGCTTTTTTACCTTTCTCGGTCAGGTGGAACACTTCCCTCGGCTTCAACCGGGAGCGGTGGATGACCTCGCTGTCGATGAAACCGTTTTTCTTCAGCAGCTGGAGCGCCGGATAGATCGAACCGGGACTGCTGCTGAAATGGGCCATGGGCGTTGATTCCATCTCCAGGCGGACGTCATAGCCCGACCGCGGAAGCTGGTTCAGCAGTCCCAATAGTACGTATCCGAGGAGGGTGGGCGAATAGGGTCTGGCCATCGGGCAGTTCAGATAAATCGTGCGGCTTAGATAATATGGAAAGAAATAGTACGAACCGTTCTAATAGATTATACGGACATCACCCATCGTCGCCAAACACAAATTGTCCGTCCGGCGCAAATACTGAAATGATGGTGACCGTTTTGGGATCTGATGTCCGTGATTCCAGCTTTCCGGCGTATCATTGCAGGTGTAACGAAGGTACCTCGCTACGGCATCACACTACGGGTCGTCCGAGGCCTGCCGCTGCCGCCAGGCCTCGAATTCGGCCGTCATCTCAGGGGTCCATTCGCGGTCGATCTCGCCAGGCGTGTAGGTGCCCTCGCGAAGCTGCTGGTGGCCCCAGGCGTCCCGCATCCTGGTTTCTTCCGATTCGATGACAACCTGTTCCGCCAGGTGCGGCGGAATGAAGATGACCCCTTCCCGCGTTCCGAGGACGATGTCCCCGGGTACGCAGGTGGCTTCGAGGCCGATACGTACCGGAACGTTGATGCCGAGAAGAGTTACGTCGGCGATGGCCGTGGGATCGACTCCGCGGATGTAGGAGGCCATGGGGATTTCGTAAAGCCTCTGCAGGTCCCGGATGCCTCCGTCGATGACCATGCCCGTTCCGGTCTTGGCATAGATGGAATTGCCGAGATTATCGCCGGCGAAGGTGCCGAACTTGACCTTTCCGAAGAGGTCGATGACGATCACGTCGTTGGGTTCGAGCGTATCGATGATCCAGGAGTTCTGGCCGCCTATGCAGCCATGTTCAGCGCCGTCGGCCTGGATGGCCGATTCCAGGTCGGGGCGGATGGGCACGTAGACGCCGGTCACCGCGCGGCCGACCAGGGTGCGATCGGGGTGGAGGATCTGCCAGTCCCCCGCGAACTGGTAGTTGTATCCCTTTCCTCCGATGACGCCCCATGCTTCCTCAATAGTTACTTTCTCCATCCGTTTCAGGATGCTGTCAGGCACGACGGGGCGCCCGTCCGGACCCCGTTCGCCGTCCCACTGCGAGGTGACGGCTTGCGTGAACTCCGGACTGTTCAAACCGATCATGTAGAACTCCTGTCTCCTTTACGCCTGCGGGGATCGTTGATGAAGCGGTATTCGAACGTCGCACGCCTGAGAGGACAGTCGCCAGTCTGCGTCGACGCGTCCCTGCAGGCCTACCTGGTCTGGGGTCCCAGCGTCTTCAGATCGATGAAGGGCATGGCCTGGCCGATGACCTGGGGGAAATGTCCGTCCCACTTCTCGATCGCACGCAACTGCAGCAGGGTCGGCGTGATCGTGGCGCGCTGCAGGCGTTGTGCCTCGGCTTCGGCCTGGGCTTGCGCCACTTTCTGCTCGGCCTCGATGCGGATTCGCTCCAGGTCGCGCTGGGCCTTCAGGGCCTGCTGCTCTGCCGTCTGCTTGGCTTCGATCGCCATGTTGAAGGTCTGAGAAAAAGCGAAGTCGACGATGTTGAACTCGTCTACGATCATGTTGAAGGTTATCAGCCGAGTCGTGAGGGATTCCTTGATTTCATCCTTGACGTCGGCGCGGCGCGTGATCAGTTCCTCCGCGGTGTACTGGGCGGACACCGCCTTGACGGCTTCCTGCACTGCCGGATCGATGACCCGCTCCTTGAAGAAGATGCCGATTTCCTGGTAGACCGTGTTCACCGCGCCGGGATCCACGTGATAGTTGAGCGCAATTGTGGATGAGACGGTCTGCAGGTCCTTGGTGGAGGCCGTGGCGGCCGTTTCCGACTTCTTGATCTTGACGTCGACGGGGATCACGTCCTCGATGAAGGGCAGCTTGAACTGCAGGCCTTCGGACAGGACGCGGTCCTGGACGCCACCGAACTTGCTGAACACGACGCCGCGCTCGCCGGCGCCAATGACGGCGTATGAGTTGTACAACACCAGCAGCACGACGATGCCGATGGCAATCTTGAGATAGGGTATGTTGCTGCCGGGCAGCTGCTCCCGGATATCATAGTCAGACATTTCTACTCCTCCTTCTATTTTGTGGACGGACGGTCCGGATTGGCCGGACAGACCGGAATGGCTCGATTGGCCGGAATGGCTCGACTGGCCGGAATGGCCCAACCGGCCGGATAGGCTCGACCGGCCGGAATTCGCATTGGCGCGGTCTTCACCCGTTGATCTGGATCAACACTTTCAATGAATCCTGTGCGGCGGCGGTAATCTCCATGCCCCTCCGTGTCTCCGATAAAGGAAAGCGGTGCGTAACGACCTGGTCGGAAGTTACCACACCGGCCTCGATAAGGTCCAGCGCCATGCGGGTATCGCGAGGACCGCAGGAATAACTGCATACGATCGATACGTCATTAAAGTACAGGTCAAAGGGCCTGAAGGCAAGCACATCCTCCTCCGGCGAGGACATGAAAAGCAGCACGATCCCGCCCTTGCCCACACAGGTCAGTCCGGTCTCCATTGCCGCGATGCTGCCGGGACCGACGATCACCACGTCGGCCATCACGCCGTCCGTGAATTCACGTACCGCCTCCGCGAGATCGTGCTCCCGTACGTCCACCACGTGGTCCATGCCGAGTTCGAGCGCCTTGTTCAGTCGGTAGGGTACTCTGTCGGCCCCGATGACCGTCTTCGCGCCGTAGTGCCGGGCTACGATTCCGTTCAAGACGCCCATCAAGCCCAGTCCGATGACGAGCACGATGTCGCCGGGGCGGACACGGGACCGTTCCACCGCCTTGACCGAGCAGGCAACGGGCTCGATCAACGCGCCGTCGTCGAAGGAAACCGAATCAGGCAGGACCAGGGTGTCGTGGCGGAGGTTGATCTCGGGGACCCGCACGTATTCGGCCGCGCCGCCGGGATCGAGCCGGGTCTTCTTCCAGGTGGCGCACATGGTGAAGTTTCCGCGGCGGCAGTGGCGGCACCGGTAGCAGGGCGCGTGGTGGTGTATGAAAACGCGGTCCCCCGCGGAAAGCCCTTCGACCTCGTCGCCCACGGCTTCCACGACACCGGACGGCTCGTGCCCGATGACGATGGGCGCCTTGCGCCGGATGTACCAGGGGGTGACGTCCCCGCTGCAGATCCCGCAACGGTGCATCCTCACAAGGGCGTCCCGCGCCGTGATGACCGGCGTATCCATCTCCTCGATACGGATATCGTCGATATCGTAGACTTTTGCTGCTTTCATGGAAGGTACCCCCGCCGAATCAGGGAATGATCGCGTACTTCAGCGTATCCTTTCCGCGGAAGGTTCGGAAGGTCTCCGGAACATCCTCCAGCGTGCGGTCTCCCGTGATCAGGGGCGAAACGTCGAGCCGCCCGTCCGCGAGCAAATCGTAGGCGATCCGGACCGCCTTCGGCGTGAAATGAAAAATGCCCTTGAGGGTGATCTGGTCATAATGAAGCCGGGCCGTATCGTACGTGACTTTCGTACCGCCGGGGCAACCACCGAAGAGGATGACGCATCCGCCCCTGCTGACCATGGTTACGGCTTCTTCCCAGACCGCGGGCAATCCCGTGCATTCGAAGACAATGGGCGAACCGTGGCCTCCGGTGGCGTCCATCACGGCTTCCGTTGCGTGCTCGCTGTCGGTGTCGATGACGAGGTCCGCCCCGACTGCCTTCGCCATTTCGAGCCGGTATGCGTGTCGCCCCGTGACGATGACCTGCCCGACCCCCATTTCCTTCAGCACCATGACATGCAGCAACCCGATGGCGCCGGCGCCGATCACGACCGCGGTATCCGTGCGCGTCGCCAGCGTCTGGCTGATACAGTAGGTGACGCAGGACAGTGGTTCGAGCATGGCAGCTTCGCGATAGCCCAGACCATCGGGCTTGGGGTACATGTTCACGTCGACCACCGTGCCGGGAACCCTCAGGTATTCGGCGTATGCGCCCAGGGCCATCGTCTTCGTCAGGTGCGGGCACAGGTTCTGAAGCGATCTCTTACAGTAGACGCACTTTCCACAGGGCGCGGTATGTACCGACATGACGGGCTGTCCGACGGAGTAGCGCTCCACCTTGCTTCCTACGTCGTAAACAACCCCCGAGAACTCGTGTCCGAACAGGGTCGGCGGCGGCATGAGGTGATGCCCCCTCCGGTATGCCTTGAGATCGGTCCCGCAAGTCAGGGCGGATTCCACCCGCACGACTATGTCCGTCGGTCCCGCGACTGGAAGATCGACATCGTCGCGGGCTTCGATCCGTCCCGGTTCGACCAGCACACATGCGCGCATAGGGAAGGTATCCGTAGCTTTGTGGGTACGTTCGCCGTGAACGTAAACGCCTTTTCCGGTAAGACGTATTGACTACGATACAAGTTTCACGGACGCCTATTATACGTCCATGACGAAGCAAACGCAAGGACAGGCGGTCAGCGCGAATACGAACGGATTACCGGGGTGAATTGTATTGACACCCCAGGTGCCGGCCGGTATCGTTTTCCCATGCTCATTTTCGACGGTGACTATCCCATGGCCTATGGCGGCGTGGAGTTGAACCGGGACCTCACGCTGCCCCTGGCCGAAGTGCGCGCGGCCGACGGGGATTCGGGCAACGTGGCCTTTGCATGCCTGCCCGAAATGCGTCGGGGCCGGGTGGCGGCTGCGCTCATGAAGTTCACCGTACGGCGAAAACGGGAAAACAGCATACTGGCCGGTCTCCGCGGGAGCGCGGCGGTCTATGGTGCGGCCCGTGGCCAGTTGGCCTACTACCATATGCTGGCGGAACAGGGGGAAGGCGTCGTACTCACGCACGGGGAAGCCCTGGCCGGCCATGTGGAAGTCTGGGAGAAGGCGGAGGTTACCGAAGGTCTGCCTGTCGGGTTCATCATCGGCATGGAAGGCGCCGATCCCATCCTCCGGCCGGACCAGGTACACGAATGGTTCGAAGTCGGGGTCCGCGTGGTGAGCCTGACCCACTACGGCCCGAGCACCTACGCCTACGGCACGGGTTCGGAGGGCGGCCTCTTCGCGCCCGCGGCAGACCTGCTGCGGGAGATGGCCGCCTGCGGCATGCTGCTCGATCTCACCCACATTTCGGACGAGAGTTTCTTCGAGGCCGTGGACTTGTATGAAGGTCCGGTGCTGGCCAGCCACCAGAACTGCCGCGCCCTCGTGCCCGGCCAGCGCCAGTTCTCCGACGAGCAACTCCGGATCGTCATCGAACGGGGCGGCGTCATCGGCGCATCCATGGATACCTGGATGCTCTGTCCGTGGTACACCCTCGACTGGGCGAACACCGGGGGATACAACCGCCGGGACCACTACCGGCGCGAGGACATAACACTGAACCACGTAGCCGATCATATCGATCACGTGTGCCAGCTAGCCGGTAATGCCGATCATGTGGCGATCGGCGGCGATACGGACGGGCAGGGCGGCATAGACGGTGCGCCTTGCGAAGTCGATTCCATCGCGGATTACCAGCTGCTGGTCCCCTTGCTCGAAGGCCGCGGTTACGCGCGGGATGACATTGAGAAAATCATGTACCGGAACTGGGTGCGATTCTACACGGACCACCTGCCAAAGAACGGCTGACGTTACAAGGACGAGGTTCCTGCAATGAACGCTTTCATCCGAAAAAAGTGGTTACGTGGACCCCTGCTGCCGGCACGGCGTCCGGGACGCATGCTGCCGGCGAGGCGTCGCGGAGCCATCCTACCTGTGCGGCGTCACGGACCCTTGCAGCCCGTGTTTTCCGCCTGCATACTGCTGGCCGTGGCGGTACTTTATCTGAACGGTTGCGCAGGCGACGAAAACGGCTCGCGGCCCGACGGCCAGGCCCGGGTCAATTCCATAGGCCGACAGTTGCCGGACGACGCGGCCCCGCCGGAACAGCAGCGGTTTCGTTACATGTTCCGCGAGCCGTCCACGCTGGACATCAGCGTGGCGGCCTACGAGGCCGACGGCACATACTTCGCCTTCGAGCGGCTGGTGCTGCTGGACGAGAACAACGAACTGGTGCCTGCCGCGGCGGACCGGTGGGAATCTTCGGAGGACGGAAGGACATGGACCTTCCATCTCCGGGAAGGCGCGCGGTGGAGCGACGGCAGGGACGTTACGGCCCACGACTTCGAATATTCCTTCCGCCGCATGCTGGATCCGGCCAGCGGGAACATCTACGCCTTTCTCTACTACGTAATCAAGAACGGGCGGGCCTTCAACCAGGGTGAACTGACGGACGTGGAGCAGGTGGGTATCCGCGCGGTGGACGATCTGATCTTCCAGATCGAGACCGAAGGACCGTGCCCCTACCTGCCCTATATCGTTTCCTTCATCACGTCGTCGCCCGTGCCGCGATGGCAGGTGGAGCGATTCGGCGCGGAATGGACGGAACCGGAACACATCGTGTCCAACTTCACCTACCGGCTTGCGGAGTGGAACACGGGTTCCGACATGACGTTCACACTGGATCCGAACTACAACGGCCCCCACAAGGCGCTGCTCGAGGAGATCATCGTCAAGTTCATCGGTGCCCAGCGGCCAGGCACGCTGCCCTACGAGAACGGTGAGGTCGACGCCTACCGGCTGGACCCGATCGACTACGAACGCGTGCTTCAGGACGAACAGCTTGCGCAGGAAATATATCGGATGCCGGAGTTCACCACGTGGTACCTGTTCTTCCAGACCCGGCAACCGCCCTTCGACGACACCCGGGTGAGGCAGGCCATTGCGCGTGCCATCGACCGGTCAACGCTCAGCACGACCGTCCTCAACGATCTCGCCATCCCGGCGTACTCCATGCTGCCGCCCGGTTTCCCAGGGTATTCGGCGGAGCAGTTCAGGGCATTTCAAACCTTCGATCCCGATGAGGCGCGCCGGCTGATGGCGGAAGCCGGCTATCCGGAAGGACGGGGTTTCCCGAAGACGGAGCTGTGGCTGCGGGTGGCCGATACGGGCATCAACCGCATCGCGGGTGAAGCGGTGCAGGCCATGCTCCGGGAGACACTCGGCATCGAACTGGAAATCAGGTACCAGCAGCGCAACGTCTTCAACGAGAACCTGTTCCAGTGGCAGATCCCCATGGGCATGCTGGTCTTTGTCTACGACTACCCCGACCCTTCCAATATGCTCGGCCTCCTCTGGCGGTCCCAGCCCAGGGGATATGCCCGCCACGACTGGCTGCACGCGGAGTTCGACGACCTGCTCGACCGGGCCAATACCCATATGGATCCCGCGGTCCGCTACGACCTGTACGCCCGGGCCGAGCACATCATGGCGGAGGAGGCGGGCGCCGTATTTCTCTTCCATCCGGTGATCACGGAGTTGCGTAAACCCTATCTCCGGGGCGTCAAGCAGGACCGTGAAGGCCGCGTGGTGCCGATCATATCGATACAGACCGTGAACTTCACGGAAATGTATATCGCCCGCCACTGATTCGCCGCGAGATCCACGGGCAGCCCCAACGGATTTCATGTCGCCCGCCACGGATTAGCATTGGCCATCCACTATCTTGACCATCCGTCACCTTGACCATCCGGTTTCCTTATGGACAAGACCGACGTATTGATCATCGGAGGCGGCGCGGTCGGTGTCTGTGCCGCATTCTACCTGCGTGAGGCGGGATACGAAGTCACCCTCGTGGATCGCGGGGAGATCGGATCCGGCGCTTCCCACGGCAACATGGGCCTCGTCGTGCCCAGCCATAGTGTGCCGCTCGCGGCGCCGGGCGTCGTGTCCCAGGGCCTGAAGTGGATGTTCAAGCCGGACAGCCCCTTCTACATCAAGCCGCGCCTGGACCCGTCGCTGATCCGCTGGCTATGGGCCTTCTGGAAGGCGAGCAGTGAAGGCCGGATGCACAGGGCCATACCGCTGATCCGGGACATGAGCCTGCACAGCCTTTCACTCTTCGATGAGTTAAACGGTCTGGACGGGGTGGATTTCGACTATCATCAGCGGGGCGTGGTGGCTGTGTACGGAACGCAGGACGGCCTCTAGAAATTCTCCCACTGAACGGGATAACCGCGTA